>JAJKIB010000237.1 GCA_021154745.1 Mycobacterium sp. | reverse complement strand
TAGCTGCCCGGATGCTCGGCGACGTCGTCGATGCGTATGGTGCCCGCAACGGTTCGCTGGGTGCCGCCCGCCTTGGCCCGTGGCGCGTCCCATCGGCGCAAGACGAGCGTGATTTGGCCATTCGCAATGCCTTCGGCCGTGTCGCGGTTCAGCAGCACGGGTGCGACCCTACGATCATCCGGTGGCTGATCGCTATGGCTCCGATGTCCTCGCCAACAATCCGCACCGAAAGCCCCGGTCATCCGAGCAACCGGTGGAACTCGGCATGGTCGTCGAGGACGCCCAGACCGGGTTCGTTGGTGCGGTGGTCCGTATCGAGTACGGCCGAATGGAACTCGAGGACCGGCACGGCCGCAGGAAACCGTTCCCGGTCGGGCCCGGCTATCTGATCGACGGCAAGCCGGTCATTCTGACCGCCCCGCGACACGCAGCACCAACGGCGCCGGCGCGCACAGCATCCGGCTCGGTGGCAGTACAGACCAAGGCCAAAGTCGCACTGGCAAGCCGGATTTACGTCGAAGGCCGGCACGACGCCGAACTGGTCGAGCAGGTGTGGGGCGACGACCTGCGCGTCGAGGGCGTGGTGGTCGAATACCTCGGCGGGGTCGACGATCTCGTCGGCATCGTCGAGGAGTTCCGGCCCGGCCCTGGGCGTCGGCTCGGGGTCCTCGTCGATCACCTCGTGGCCGGCTCGAAGGAGGCCCGCATCGCCGACGCGGTCCGTCGTGGGCCTGGCGGTGTGCACACACTGGTCGTCGGGCATCCGTTTATCGACATCTGGCAGGCCGTCAAGCCGGCGCGGCTCGGGATCCCGGCCTGGCCGGTGGTGCCGAAAGGCGTGGACTGGAAGCACGGTGTGTGCGGGGCCATGGGCTGGCCGCACAGCCAGCAGGCCGACATCGCAAGGGCGTGGCAGCGGATCAGGGGTCGCGTGCGGGACTGGAACGATCTGGAGCCCGCGCTCATCGGCCGCGTCGAGGAACTGATCGACTTCGTGACCCAACCGCCGTCATAGCCACGTGGTAAGCAGAGAACGTGTCCGACGGTCTGTTTGACGTCCCCGGAGAAGCTAGCGCGTCCGCGGGCGGGCCCGTCGGCGCGTCGGCTCCGCTGGCGGTGAAGATGCGTCCGGCGACGCTCGAGGAGGTGGTCGGGCAGGATCACCTGCTGCAGCCGAACTCGCCCCTGCGCCGGCTGGTCGAGGGCTCGGGCGCGGCGTCAGTCATCCTCTACGGGCCGCCGGGCACCGGCAAGACCACGCTCGCGGCGCTGATCTCGCAGGCCACCGGCCGCCGGTTCGAGGCGCTGTCGGCGCTGTCGGCCGGCGTCAAGGAGGTGCGCGCCGTGATCGACGTCGCGCGTCGCGCCGCAGCGCACGGTCAGCAGACCGTCTTGTTCATCGACGAGGTGCACCGGTTTTCCAAGACTCAGCAGGACGCGCTGCTCTCTGCCGTCGAGAACCGGGTTGTGCTGCTGGTCGCGGCCACCACCGAGAATCCGTCGTTCTCTGTGGTCGCGCCTCTGCTGTCGCGGTCGCTGATCCTGCAGCTGCAACCGCTCGACGCCGACGCCGTGCGGACCGTGGTGCGCCGCGCCATCGACGACCCGCGCGGCCTCGGCGGCCAGGTCGACGTCACCGACGAGGCCATCGAGCTGATGGTGCAGTTGTCCGCCGGTGACGCGCGGCGTGCGCTGACCGCGCTGGAGGTGGCAGCCGAGGCGGGCGAACAGGTGACCGTCGCGACCATCGAACAGTCGCTGGACAAGGCCGCCGTGCGTTATGACCGCGACGGCGATCAGCACTACGACGTCGTCAGCGCGTTCATCAAGTCGGTCCGCGGCTCCGACGTCGACGCCGCCCTGCACTATCTGGCGCGGATGCTGGTGGCGGGGGAGGACCCGCGGTTCGTGGCCCGCCGGCTGATGATCCTGGCCAGCGAGGACATCGGGATGGCCGATCCCACCGCGCTGCAGACCGCCGTCGCCGCGGCGCAGACGGTGCAGCTGATCGGCATGCCGGAAGCGCAGCTGACGCTGGCGCACGCCACAGTTCACTTGGCGACCGCCCCCAAATCGAACGCGGTGACCACCGCGCTCGGTAATGCGATGAGCGACATTCGAGACGGCAAGGCGGGGCTGGTGCCCGCCCATCTGCGCGACGGCCACTACTCCGGTGCGGCCAAGCTGGGCAATGCCATCGGCTACAAATACAGCCACGACGACCCGGATGGTGTTGTGCCGCAACAGTATCCGCCCGACGAACTCATCGGTGTCGACTATTACCAGCCGACCAACCACGGCGCGGAGCGTGAGATCGTCACCAGACTCGACAAGCTGCGCGCCATCATCCGCAAGAAGCGCTGAGATCACCCCTTGACACCTGCCGCACGTCCTCCTACCTTTGTAGTCAATGAGATAGTTGATCAAGCGCAAGGTTGACAATTGGGGAGTGATGGAGATGCAGACGCCCGGCTGGACCGCGCTTTCCTCGCGCTGGCCGACCCGGTTCGGCGTGCGATCGTGGCGCGGCTGTCCCGCGGACCGGCCACGGTTAACGAGCTGGCCGCGCCGTTCGACATCACGAAACAGGCGGTGTCCAAGCACATTCAAGTGCTCGAGCAGGCGGCCCTGGTCACCAGGACCCGCGACGCGCAGCGACGGCCCGTCCATCTGGACGCGGCGGCGCTGGAGCGGCTGACCGCATGGATCGACCGGTACCGGCTTGATGCCGAACGCAGCTACCGCCAGCTGGACGCGCTCTTAGGGGCGATGACCGACACACATAAGAAGGGAACCGAACAATGACAAACGCACTGAACCTCAACGCTCCGGTCGACACCCTGGCCATGGAGTTCACCCGCGACTTCGACGCTCCGGTGGAGGCGTTGTTCCGAGCGCACGCAGACCCGGATCTGGTCAGGCAGTGGCTAGGACCGCGCGACCTCGAGATGACGATCGAGCACTGGGACTTCAAGACTGGTGGCGGCTACCGCTATGTGCACAAGGCGGATCGCGGTGAATTCGCGTTCAACGGGGTGTACCACACGGTGCGAGAGAACGAATTCATCATCCAGACCTTCGAATTCGAGGGCGCGCCGGACATGGTCAACATCGAGTTCATGTGGTTCGAGGACCTCGGCGACGGCCGCAGCCGGCTGCGCGGCCGGTCGATCTGCCCCAACGTCGAGGCCCGCGACGGCCTTCTGTCCTCGGGCATGGAGGGCGGCATGACCGAGGGCTACGAGAAGCTCGACGAGCTCCTGAAGCGGCTCTGATGGATTGGACGCTCGAGGTGGTGGTGGTCCCGGTCAGCGACGTCGACCGGGCCATCGCGTTCTACCGCGACCAACTCGGATTCAACCTGGATCACGACACGCGTGCCGGCGATCAGCGCTTCGCACAGCTCACCCCTCCTGCCTCGGGCTGCTCGATCGTGCTCGCCGAGCCGCCTCCGATGGCCCCCGGCTCGCTCAAGGGCGTGCAACTCGTCGTCGCAGACGCCTACCGCGCCCGCGCAGAGCTGATCGAGCGCGGCGTCGACGCCGGCGAGGTCGACGTGATCGACGAACGCGACGGGGGCACGCTGTTCGGATTTACCGATCCCGACGGCAACTCGTGGATAGTGCAACAGATCAAGGCGCGAGCGGACAATCCGCTCATCCCGCGCTGAGCCTGATGTCATGCTTACGAAGTGAGCAAAGGCCGCTCCTTCGAAGGCCAGACCACCAGCTCGGCGTCACCCGAGGCCGTCTGGGCGGTTTGGACCCGCCCCGACACCTGGCCCGGTGACGTTATCGCGTCAGCGACGATCAACGGCGAATTCACGCTCGGGGTAAAGATCACCACACGGGTGAAGGGCTATCCGCCCGTGTCGTCGACGGTCACTCGCATCGATCCGCTCAAGGTGTGGACCGGCGTCGCCAAGAACCCGGGCCTGACGATGACGATCGACCACATCATCGAACCAACCGAAACCAGCACGGTCATTACCGAGCGCGCAACCATGAGCGGACCGTTCGCAGGCGTCGCGGCGTTTCTGCTCGGGAACCGCCTCAAAGCGACGTACACGGCGACGACCGCGCACTGTGCGCGGCTGGCCGAGGCGTCGAAGCCGAGCTAACGGCGGATCCCGGCTGGACATAGCCAGCCGGGATCGCCGGGGGTACAAAAGGTCAGCGCATGAGGCCCGAACGCCTCCGACCCATTACGCCGGTCCGGCGACCCAAGATCGCCGAGACCAATGCCACGCCAATGGCGGCGACGATGACCTGGACCAGGAGTTCGAGCCAGTCGATGCCTTCTGTCGCAGTGGGGATCCCCAAGGCGCGAGCGATCGCGGTGCCGATGAACGCCGACACGATGCCGACGACGATCGTCACAAGCATCCCGATGGCCTGCTTGCCGGGCACGAGCAGCCGGCCGAGGACGCCGACGACGATGCCGACGAGAATTGCACTGATAACGCCGGTGATGGTCATTTTTCCTCCAGGGGTGTACGGCTGGCACAGACATACCCCCGCCGAACCTGGAATAAACGCTCGCGTCAATGCGGGCGGATGGCTCGGCCCGTCGGAGACTCGACCGGTTATTAGCAGGTCACGCCATCTCGGGCACCCGCAGATGGGCGATCGCGAGTTCGAACTCGCCGACATCGAGCACGTCTGCGCCCAGTTCGCGGGTCCGGGTGTTCCTGAGTTCCTTCGCTTGGTCCTGGTTGCGCTCCATCGCATCACGACTGTCGAATGTGGTTGACGAGACCGCACGTCCCGACGAGCGGTCGATCAGCAGGCTGGAGCTGCAGAACCCCTCGAGGTCCTCTAGCGACGGCAACACCGAAGTCTTGTAGAAGTCGATTGCCCGGTCCGCCTGGTCCGGCGGGACCTTGATCCATGTCGCTCGCACGCAGGCACCGTCGGCCGACTGGTGGTCGCGGTGCAAGACCCCGATCTCCCACTCTTCGATCTTCTCGACATTGCCGCCGAACCTGTCCGCCGCTTGGCTGCGAAGCTGCTTCGCCTTGTCTGCGGACGAACGCATCGCGTCCTCCGTCTCGTAGGCGGCAGTAATGATGCAGCGGCCGGAGTCCCGGTCTACCAATAGTGATATGCCGACGTATCCGTCAATCTTCTCGAGTTCGGACATCAACTCATCGCGCATGTATGCGATTCCGCTGTCGATCGACGAGGTTTGCGCCTGAATACTGGTTGTGCGTGCGTGCACGATCCACCCCCGGTTGGTGTTGGGGTAGCGCCCCGGCGGCGCCACCGGACCATTCGTCAGCTTCCTCCCGCCGAACAGGCGTTTCAATGGGTATTTCGCTACGCAAATGGGCATATTTCCGTTCGCAAACGGATCGTCCGTACCCTGGGATTCGTGGACTCCGACGCGCTCGATATCGATACGTCGCGCCGACGGATCGTCGACCTCACGGACGCGGTGCGGTCCTTCTGCGGCGGCCACGGGGACGGCTTGTGCAACGTCTTCGTGCCGCACGCCACCGCAGGCGTGGCAATCATCGAAACCGGCGCAGGCTCGGATGACGACCTCATCGACACGCTCGAGCGCCTGCTGCCGCGTGACGACCGTTACCGCCATGGGCACGGGTCGCCAGGGCACGGGGCCGACCACCTGCTGCCCGCGCTGGTCGCGCCGTCGGTGACGGTGCCGGTGCAGGGTGGGCAACCGCTACTCGGCACGTGGCAAAGCGTCGTGCTGGTCGACCTGAACCGGGACAACGCGCGCCGCTCGGTGCGGCTGAGCTTCATAAACGGGTAATCGGCACTCGACGCCGCGCCGGTTCGTTGACTTTTTAGTGCGGCTACGCAGACCGGTACTGTGGTGCGGTCGAATAGACGCAGGTAATTTGCAAAAGCACGTAAAAGATGGAGCGAAGACGACGTGCAGACACACGAGATCAGGAAGCGCTTCCTCGATCATTTCGTGAAGGCGGGCCACACCGAGGTGCCCAGTGCCTCGGTGATCCTCGACGACCCCAACCTGCTGTTCGTCAATGCAGGCATGGTGCAGTTCGTGCCCTACTTCCTGGGCCAGCGCAGGCCGCCGTATGCGACGGCGACCAGCATCCAGAAGTGCATCCGCACACCTGACATCGACGAGGTCGGCATCACCACCCGGCACAACACCTTCTTCCAGATGGCCGGCAATTTCTCGTTCGGCGACTACTTCAAGCAGCGCGCCATCGAGCTGGCCTGGACGCTGCTGACCAACCCGGTATCCGAGGGCGGCTACGGGCTGGACCCCGAAAAACTCTGGGCCACCGTCTATTTGGACGACGACGAGGCCGTCGGGCTGTGGCAGGAGGTGGCCGGGCTGCCGGCCGAGCGCATTCAGCGGCGCGGCATGGCCGACAACTACTGGTCGATGGGTATCCCCGGGCCGTGCGGCCCGTCGTCGGAGATCTACTACGACCGCGGCCCGGAATTCGGTATCGAGGGCGGTCCCGTCGCCAACGAGGACCGCTACATCGAGATCTGGAATCTCGTCTTCATGCAGAACGAGCGCGGCGAAGGCACCAGCAAGGAGGATTTCGAGATCCTCGGCCCGCTGCCGCGCAAGAACATCGACACCGGCATGGGCGTGGAACGCGTCGCCTTCCTGCTGCAGGGTGTGCACAACGTCTACGAGACCGATCTGCTGCGCCCGGTCATCGACGCGGTAACCGCCCGCGCACCACGTGGCTATGACGTCGGCAGCCACGAGGACGACGTGCGCTACCGGGTCATCACCGACCACAGCCGCACTGCCGCGATCCTTATCGGCGACGGGGTGAGCCCGGCCAACGACGGCCGCGGCTACGTGTTGCGGCGGCTGTTGCGCCGCGTGATCCGCTCGGCCAAGCTGCTCGGCATCGACGACCCGATCGTCGGCGACCTGATGACAACGGTGCGCGACGCGATGGGGCCGTCGTACCCCGAACTCGTCACCGACTTCGACCGGATTCACCGCATCGCAGTCGCGGAGGAGACCGCGTTCAACCGCACCCTGGCTTCGGGGTCGCGGCTCTTCGACGACGCCGCCAGGGCGACCAAGGCCTCCGGCGCCACGGTGCTGTCGGGCACCGACGCGTTCACGTTGCACGACACTTACGGCTTCCCTTTGGAATTGACGCTCGAGATGGCTGCCGAGTCTGGCCTGAGTGTCGATGAAGAAGGCTTCCGCGGCTTGATGGCCGAGCAACGACAGCGTGCCAAGGCCGACGCGGCCGCGCGCAAACAGGCGCACGCTGATCTGTCTGAATACCGTGACCTCGTCGACGCCGGCCCGACCGAGTTCACCGGTTTCAACGAATTGAGCTCCGAGGCAAAGATTCTCGGCATCTTCGTCGACGGCAAGCGGGTGCCGGTGGTGACCCATGGCACCAATGGCGCCGACCGTGTCGAGCTGATCCTCGACCGCACCCCGTTCTACGCCGAGTCCGGCGGCCAGATCGCCGACGAGGGCAGCATCACCGGCGCCGGCGCTTCCGCGGCTAAGGCGGCTGTCAGCGACGTGCAGAAGATCGCGAAAACGCTGTGGGCACACCGCGTCAACGTCGAGTCCGGTGAATTCGTCGAGGGTGACACCGTCGTCGCCGCCGTTGACCCCCGCTGGCGGCACGGCGCGACGCAAGGCCATTCTGGCACCCACATGGTGCACGCGGCGCTGCGACAAGTGCTGGGTCCCAATGCCGTTCAGGCCGGCTCCCTGAACCGGCCCGGCTATCTGCGGTTCGACTTCAACTGGCAGGGCGCGTTGAGCGACGACCAGCGGACGCAGATCGAGGAAGTCACCAACGAGGCCGTCGAGGCCGACTACGAGGTGAACAGCTTCACCACCGAACTCGACAAGGCCAAGGCGATGGGCGCGATGGCTCTGTTCGGTGAGAACTATCCGGACGAGGTCCGCGTGGTCGAGATCGGCGGGCCGTTCTCGCTGGAACTGTGCGGCGGCACGCATGTGGAGAGTTCGGCGCAGATCGGGCCGGTCACCATCCTCGGCGAGTCGTCCGTCGGCTCCGGCGTGCGCAGGGTCGAGGCCTATGTCGGCCTTGACTCGTTCCGCCACCTGGCCAAGGAGCGCGCCCTGATGGCGGGGCTGGCGTCGACGCTGAAGGTCCCGTCGGAGGAGGTTCCGGCCCGAGTCGCCAACCTCGTCGAGCGCCTGCGGGCCGCCGAGAAGGAGCTCGACAAGATGCGGCTGGCGAACGCGCGAGCAGCCGCAGCGAATGCCGCCGCGGGCGCCGAGCACATCGGTAAGGTGCGTGTCGTGGCGCAGCGGATGGCCGGCGGAATGTCGGCGGCGGATCTGCGCACGCTCGTCGGCGACATCCGGGGCAAGCTGGGCAGCGACCCTGCCGTCGTAGCGCTGATCGCCGAGGGCGAGAACGACATCGTGCCCTTCGTGGTGGCGGTCAACCCTGCCGCGCAGGATCTTGGCCTACGGGCCAATGAGTTGGTGAAGCAGGTGGGTGCGGCGGTCAACGGTCGTGGGGGCGGCAAGGCCGATCTGGCACAGGGTTCCGGTAAGGGGGCAGCGGGTATTGACGCGGCATTGGCCGCGCTGCGCGCAGAAATAGGCCGGAGCTAGACCGTGGCCCATACCGATGACCGTCTACCGGATCGGCCGGGGGGCGACGATCCCGGCCGCGGTCGACGGCTCGGTATCGACGTGGGCACGGTGCGCATCGGGGTGGCCGCCAGCGATCCGGACGGGATCATGGCAACACCCGTGGAGACGGTACGGCGTGATCGGACGGACAAGCATGTGCGCCGGCTGGCGCAACTGGTCAACGAACTGGAGGCGGTTGAAGTGGTGGTGGGACTGCCCCGCACCCTTGCCGACCGGTCCGGTCCATCCGCCAGGGACGCGACCGCGCTGGCCGACCAGCTGGCCCGGCGCATCGCGCCAACACCGGTGCGCTTGGCCGACGAACGGCTCACCACGGTCGCGGCGCAGCGGTCACTGCGGGACGCGGGCATCAGAGCCAAGGGACAGCGGGCGATGATCGATCAGGCTGCGGCGGTAGGGATTTTGCAGAACTGGCTGGACCAGCGGCGCGCGGCTTCGCGCACGCGAGGAGCAGGGCTCACCGATGCCGCGCACGGAGAGGTCGGGGATGACTGACAACTGGGGCCGGAATCGCGCGGAGCCCGTGGCGGTCGGACCGCCGCGGCGCCGAATGACTCGGTCGGACCGGATACGTGAGGCCCGCGGCAGGCGCAAGCGGCGCTTCGCCAGTGGCTTCGCGCTGGCGATGTTGATCGTGGTCGTCGTCGGCACGGTGTTCCTTGGTTCGAAGATGTGGCACTCGCTGTTCGCGGGCGGCAACGACTATTCCGGCGGCGGTGTCAACGACGTGGTGATCCAGATCCACGACGGCGACTCCACCACCGCGATCGGCAAGACGCTGGAAGACCACAAGGTGGTGGCGACCGTCTCAGCGTTCGTGGATGCCGCCGAGGGCAACTCGGCCATCTCCGCCATCCAGCCCGGCTTCTACAAGGTGCGCACGGAGATTCCTGCATCCAATGCCGTTGCACGACTTGCGGATCCGCAGAACCGCGTCGGGAAGCTGGTGATACCCGAAGGGCGACAGCTCGACGACATCCAGGACGTCAAGACCAACGCCGTCACCGACGGCATCTTCGGCCTGATCTCTCGCGCGACATGTGTGAACCTCGACGGCGACCGGCATTGCGTGTCGGTGGACGACCTGCGCAAGGTCGCCGGAACCGCTGAGCCGTCGGCACTCTCGGTCCCGGACTGGGCGATGAGCCCCGTCAGCGCGCAGGGCAACGACCACTGCCGACTGGAGGGGCTGATCGCGCCAGGCACCTGGAACATCGATCCGTCGGCCGCTCCGCAGGACATCCTGTCCACGTTGATCGGGACCAGCGCGACGCAGTATGCACAGGGCGGGCTGCTCGACACGGCGAAGTCGATGAACATGTCGCCGTACCAAATCCTCACCGTAGGCTCGCTGGTGCAGCGCGAGTCCAAGCCGGATGACTTCGCGAAGGTTGCGCGGGTGATCTACAACCGGCTGCACGAGAATCGGACGCTGGAGTTCGACTCCACGGTGAACTACCCGCTGGACCGGATCGAGGTGGCTACGACCGACGCCGACCGCGGGCTGAGCACGCCGTGGAACACCTATGTGCGGCCGGGTCTTCCGGCCACCCCCATCTGCTCGCCGGGGCAGCCGGCGCTTTCGGCGGCCGAACAGCCCGCCGCGGGGGATTGGCTGTACTTCGTGACGATCGACATGCAGGGCACCACATTGTTCACCCGCGACTATGAACAGCATCTCGCCAACATCGAACTGGCCAAGCACAACGGTGTCCTCGACTCGGCAAGATAGGCAGCCCGCCGCCGTACCAGGTACTCCCCGCAAGGCGGCGGTGCTCGGGTCACCGATCGCGCACTCCCGGTCACCGCAGTTACACCTTGCCGCCTACCGTGCGCTGGGGCTGGACGGCTGGACGTATGACCGGATCGAATGCAGTGCCGACGAATTGCCCGGCATGGTAGCGGGTTTCGGCCCGGAATGGGTCGGCGTGTCGGTGACGATGCCGGGCAAGTTCGCGGCGCTGCGGTTCGCCGACGAATGCACCGCACGTGCGGAACTCGCCGGCTCGGCCAACACCCTCGTGCGCTCGGAGGGGGGCTGGCGGGCCGACAACACCGACATCGACGGTGTGAAGGGTGCCCTCGGCCCAGTCGCAGGACGGGCTGCCGTGCTGGGGACCGGCGGCACGGCGCCGGCCGTCGTCGTCGGGCTTACAGAGCTTGGCGTGCACGACATTTCGATCGTCGCACGAAATCGCGACAATGCCGCACCGCTGCTGACCCTCGGACACAGGCTGGGTGTCGACATCCGCTGGATCGAGCTCGGGGTGACATTGGCAGAGGTCGACGTGGTCGTCAGCACCATCCCCGCCGAGGTGGCGGCCCGGCATGCGGACACCGTCGCGGCGACGCCGCTGCTGCTGGACGCGATCTACGATCCGTGGCCGACCCCGCTGGCGGTGGCCGTCGAGACAGCGGGCGGAAAGGTCATCAGCGGTCTACAGATGCTGCTTCATCAGGCCTTCGCTCAGGTCGAGCAGTTCACCGGGCTACCCGCGCCCGTCGACGCGATGAGGGCCGCGCTGGCCGAACAGTAGTGTTCGAGGCGTGAATGCTCGCATCGGTGTGGTGTTTCGCCCAGACTTCCGGCCCGACGCTCTACGAGAAACGGCCATGGCTGCCGAGCGTGCCGCCGTTGCCGAGCTGTGGCTGTGGGAGGACTGCTTCCTGCAGGGCGGCATCGCCGCGGCTGCGGTGGCGCTTGCATCAACCGAAACGCTCACGGTCGGACTCGGCGTGCTGCCCGCACCGCTGCGCAACGTGGTGACCACCGCGATGGAGATCGCCACCCTCGACGCGATGTTCCCCGGCCGGATACGTGTCGGGATCGGCCACGGGGTGCAGGACTGGATGCGGCAGGCCGGCGCCGCCGTCGCCTCACCCCTGACGCTGATGCGCGAGTATGTTACGGCCCTGAGGGATCTGCTGGCGGGACGGTCCGTCAGCGTCGGCGGCCGATACGTTCGACTCACCGATGTGCAGTTGGATTGGCCTCCGCAACAACGAGTTCCGGTACTAATCGGTGGAACCGGTCCAAAGACGTTGGCGCTGGCCGGCGAGATCTCCGATGGCGTGATCCTCGACGCCCAGTACACGGCGGCCACACTTCGGGATGCCTTGGGCCACGTCGCGTCTGGTCGGGCAGGCGGTGATGAGACACCGTTCAGCACAGTGCTGTTCCTGGCGTGCGACGCAGATCAGGTCGCCGGATCAGCTCGGCCCTACCTTGACGCAGGGGTCGACACGCTTGTGTTCCAGCCCACCGGGCCGCAGTCCGTCATGCCCCACTTGATCACGGCCGCAGGCGATGTGGCAGCCTAGGCAGTGATCAAGCGAGTATCGCTCTGCGTCAAGCGTTCCCGCGCCGAGCGCACCGCCCCGATGCTTGCCACTGTCACCAGGACAATCGCCACATACCCCGTCACAGCCAACTGCTGCCCGAGGATCAGCCAGCCGGCGACGGCGGCCACGACCGGCGACAAGCACGTCAGGATCGCGAACGTGTCCGGCGGGAGGCGGCGCAGCGAAATCAGCTCCAGCGAGTACGGGATCACCGAGGACATCACGCCGACGAGGGCTCCCAGCCCAAGGACGTGCCACCGCAGCGCGCTCGCCGGATCGACCGCGGCCACCGCGAACGGCGCCGTAACCACTGCGCCGATCGCGGTTGCCAGCGCCAGCCCATCGAGTTTGGGAAAATCAGACCCAGCTCGCGCAGTGGCCAGGATGTATCCCGCCCAGCTTGCGCCCGCGCCTGCCGCGAAGCCGAGGCCCACCGGATCGAGTTGACCGACCCGAACCCCGGTAAGACTGAGCAGCGCGACACCCAGCAGAGCCAGCGCCGCCCACAACCACGCCATCCTGCGCTGGCTGACCACAACGGAAAGCGCAAGCGGGCCAAGGGCTTCAACGGTCACGGCAACGCCGAGTGGGACACGGGTCAGCGAGATGTAGAAGCACAGGTTCATCACCACCAACGCAGCGGCAAGAGCGCATGCGGACACCCGTGCCCGGCTGGACAGTCCGCGCAGCCGGGGGCGGACGACCAAGCACAGGATCACCCCTGCGACAAGGAGCCGCACGAACACGGCCCCGACCGCGCCAAGGGCGCCAAACAGCCCGACCGCGAACGCAGCGCCGAACTCCTGGCTGATCGCCGCCATCACCACCAACAACGCTGGACCAATTGGTGATCGTCGGCGCACACAACCGACGTTAGCCTCGATACATGGGGGCGGGGGTGGCCGGTGTCGGTGTGCTCGTGTGGCTGGGTGTGCTGAGCATCTACGACATCCGGGAGCGACGGCTGCCGAACTTGCTGACGATGCCGGGTGCGGCGGTCGTTCTCACGACGGCAGCGGTGTACGGACGCGGCGGCCCTGCGGTGCTTGGTGCGGTCGCCTTGTTTGTCGTCTATGCCGTTGTGCACCTGGTATCGCCGGCCGCGATGGGTGCCGGCGACGTGAAGCTCGCGATCGGTATTGGCGCGCTCACAGGCACATTCGGCGGTGACGTTTGGCTGCTGGCCGCGCTCGGGGCGCCACTGCTGACCGCGGGGTGGGCGGTTGTCGCGATGGTGCGCCGGTCGGGGCGGACTGTGGCGCATGGACCATCGATGTGCCTGGCGGCGGTCATATCCGCCGCGCTGGCCGTATTTTGAGCCCTACGCCGATGAAGAAGGCCGCGCCGATTCGTCGGCCTCGCCGAGCGGTTGATCTGCGTGCGTGGGCGCCCGGCCGAAGCTGGGCAGCCCGGTCGGACCGGTCGCCGAGTCGACCGCGTCGTGCTGCGGCGCGGTGGTGCGCGTACCCGAGTAGTCCAGATCGGCGTAATCACCCTGCTGAGAAGGCCGTTGGGTGCGCTGCATCCGTGCCGCGCCGCGTGCGTCGGCATACGCCCGGCCATACCCTGCGCATTGGGACTCCTCCGGTGCCGCCGACTGCGCTTGCTGGCCGTAATAGCTCCGAAGGGCCTGGTTGTAATCGTCGACGTAGGCCTCGTAACCGGCGGCGTCGTCCTGCGCGGAGGCGGCTTTGGGCGCCACCAGAAGCGCGCCAACGGCCACCAGTGCCTGCGGGCCGCCGCCGAATGCGGGTGCGGCCCAGGTTGCTTGCCGGCGCCGAACGTGATCGCGTCTGGCGGGCTTTCGTCGACATGTACCCGCAGGCCGAGCACTACACCCGGTTCACCGATCGCGAGCTGCCGCTGATCGCGTTGGAGCCGGCGGGTACATGATCACGGGCTATGGTCAGGCCGTGGCGACAAAGGTGGCGAGACGAACTCAGGCAGAGCGGACCGAGGCGACCACCACCGCGCTCGTCGACGCCGCCCGCGAACTGTTCGCCCGCGACGGCTACGAGGCGGCCTCGCTCGACGCGGTGGCGGCGCGGGCGGGGGTGACGAAGGGCGCCGTGTACCACCACTTCGAAGGCAAGCGGCAGCTCTTCGAGGCGGTGTTCGCGCGCGAGGTCGAGCGGATGGCCATACCGCTGGTCGCCGCCTATGCCCGCAAGAAGGATCCGTGGGATGCGTTCGCGGCCGGCTGCCGCGCGTTTCTCGACGAGTGCCTCGATCCCGAGCTGCAACGGATCGTTCTGTTGGACGCGGCCGCCGCGATCGGCTGGGAAGAAGTGCGTCGCTTGGAGTCGCCCTTGCTCGAGATGATGGAACTCGGCATATCGACAGCGGTCCAAGCGGGCCGGATCGCACCGCGACCGCCGGGCCCGCTCGCCCGTTTCCTGTACGGCGCTCTCTGCGAGACGGCGATGGTCGTCGCCCGCGCGGAGGACCAGAAGGCCGCCCATCGCCAGGCGGTCGGCGAGATCGGGCGCGTGCTGGACGGCCTGGCCACCCAATAAGCGATTTCGGCCTGGTGAGCGCGTCATGGGAAGATGGGACGCGTGTTGCGATGGACGACAGCTGGTGAATCCCACGGCCGCGCGTTGGTGGCCGTGGTCGAGGGTATGGTCGCCGGCGTCCACCTCACCTCCGCCGAGATAGCGGCTCAGCTGGCCCGCCGCCGCCTCGGCTACGGCCGCGGCGCCCGGATGAAATTCGAGCAAGACCAGGTCACCATGCTCGCGGGCGTCCGGCACGGCGTCACGCTGGGTGGCCCGATCGCGATCGAGATCGGGAACACCGAATGGCCCAAATGGGAAACCGTGATGGCCGCCGACCCCGTCGGCCAGGCCGAACTCGAGGACACCGCCCGCAACGAGCCACTGACCAGGCCACGCCCGGGCCATGCCGACTACGCAGGCATGCTCAAGTACGGCTTCGATGACGCGCGCCCGGTTCTCGAACGCGCCAGCGCCCGCGAGACCGCCGCCCGCGTCGCCGCCGGGACGATCGCACGGGCCTTCCTCAAAGAGGCGCTCGGCGTCGAGGTGGTGTCGCACGTCATCTCCATCGGCGCGTCCAAGCCCTATGACGGCCCGCCGCCGCAGGCCTCGGATCTCGCGGCCATCGACGCCAGTCCGGTTCGGGCATTCGACGAAGAGACCGAGAAGCTGATGATCGCCGAGATCGAGGCCGCCAAGAAGGACGGCGACACGCTCGGCGGCGTCGTCGAGGTCGTCGCCCATGGGTTGCCGGTCGGGCTCGGCTCGTTCACCAGTGGCGACAATCGGCTCGACAGCCAGCTGGCCGGCGCCGTGATGGGCATCCAGGCGATCAAGGGCGTCGAGATCGGCGACGGCTTCGAGACCGCGCGCCGCCGCGGCAGTGTCGCCCACGACGAGATGTATCCCGGCGCCGACGGTGTAATGCGCTCGACAAACCGGGCCGGCGGCTTGGAAGGCGGCATGACCAACGGTCAGCCGTTGCGGGTGCGAGCCGGGATGAAGCCGATCTCCACCGTGCCTCGGGCGCTGGCCACCGTCGACATGGCCACCGGCGACGAGGCCGTCGCGATCCACCAGCGCTCCGATGTGTGCGCGGTGCCGGCCGCGGGTGTGGTCGTCGAGACCATGGTCGCGCTGGTGCTCGCTCGGGCGGCATTGGAGAAATTCGGCGGCGACTCGATCGCCGAGACGCGAGCCAACATCGACACCTACCTGCGTGCGGTGCGCGAGCGAGAGCCTACGACCGCGCCGGCACAGGCGTCGGGCTGATGGCCCCCAAAGCCGTATTGATCGGGCTGCCCGGGTCGGGCAAGTCAACGATCGGCCGGCGGCTCGCCAAGGCGCTGGATGTCTCGCTTCTGGACACCGACGCCGCGATCGAGGAGACCACCGGCCGCACCATCGCCGACATCTTCGTCACCGACGGCGAGAAGGAATTCCGCCGCATCGAGGAGGACGTCATTCGCTCCGCGCTGCAGTCGCATGACGGGGTGCTGTCGCTGGGCGGAGGCGCGGTCACCACGCCGGGGGTGCGCGACGCGCTGGCCGGACACACCGTCATCTATCTGGAGATCAGTGCGGCCGAGGGAGTGCGTCGCACGGGCGGGACCACGGTGCGTCCGCTGCTCGCTGGCCCCGACCGCAGCGAGAAGTTCAAAGCCCTGATGTCCGAACGTGTTCCGCTGTATCGGCGGGTCGCCACGATGCGCGTCAACACCAACCGCCGTAATCCCGGCGCGGTGGTGCGCTACATCGTGGAGCGTCTCGAGAATCCCGGCGCGGCACGTCCGCAGCGCCGCCGACGCAGGCCACCGTGGCGCCGCGGGCCCTCGTCGCTGACGCCGAAGCCGAGCACCGAACCTCCACCGTCGCCGGCGGCCGTGGCCGCCCGAAACACGAAAGGACACCGTGACTGAGCCGGTGACCGTCGACGTCCTCGTCGACCCGCCCTATCCGGTGATCATCGGCACCGGTCTGCTCGGCGAGTTGGAACGCGCCCTCGACGGACGCCACAGGGTAGCGATCCTGCACCAGCCGGCGCTCGCCCAGACGGCCGAGGTGATCCGCAAGAGCCTGTCGGACAAGGGAATCGACGCGCACCGCATCGAGATCCCGGACGCCGAAGGCGGCAAGGAGCTGCCGGTCGTCGGGTTCATCTGGGAAGTGTTGGGCCGCATCGGCGTTGGCCGCAAAGACGCGATCGTCAGCTTGGGCGGGGGAGCCGCCACCGATGTCGCCGGGTTCGCCGCCGCCACCTGGCTGCGCGGGGTGGACATCGTGCACGTGCCAACCACGCTGTTGGGCATGGTCGACGCCGCGGTCGGCGGCAAGACCGGCATCAACACCGACGCCGGCAAGAACCTGGTCGGCGCGTTCCATCAGCCCGCCGCTGTGCTGATCGATCTGGCCACGCTGGAAACCTTGCCGCGCAACGAGATCGTGGCCGGCATGGCCGAAATTGTGAAGGCTGGCTTCATCGCCGACCCGGTGATCCTCGACCTGATCGAGGCCGACCCTGAGGCCGCCCTCGACCCGGCGGGCACGGCGTTGCCCGAGCTGATTCGGCGCGCGGTCACCGTGAAGGCCGAGGTGGTCGCCGCCGACGAGAAGGAATCGCAGCTGCGCGAGATCCTCAACTACGGGCACACTCTCGCGCACGCGATCGAGCGTCGGGAGCGCTACCAGTGGCGCCACGGCGCCGCGGTTTCGGTGGGTCTGGTGTTCGCCGCCGAACTGGGCCGGCTGGCCGGGCGCCTCGACGACGACACCGCCGAGAGGCACCGGTCGGTCCTCACCTCGCTGGGGCTGCCCGTCACCTACGACGCCGACGCGCTTCCGCAGCTGCTCGAATACATGGCGGGCGACAAGAAGACACGCGCTGGCGTACTTCGGTTCGTGGTGCTCGACGGGCTGGCCAAGCCGGGACGGCTCGAGGGTCCGGATCCGTCGCTGCTTGCGGCGGCCTACTCAGAGATCGGAGCGGTGACGCAATGAGCTCAGCCACAGTTCAGGTGATCAACGGTCCGAACCTCGGTAGGCTCGGTCGCCGCGAGCCCGAGGTTTACGGAAGTACCACCCACGACGACCTCGTCGCGCTCATCGACCGCGAAGCCGCCGAGTTGGGCTTGAAAGCCGTTGTGCGGCAAACCGATAGTGAAGCCGAATTGCTGGGTTGGATCCACGCCGCCGCCGACGCCGGCGAGCCGGTGGTGCTCAACGCCGGTGCACTCACCCACACGTCGGTCGCGCTGCGCGACGCCTGCGCGGAACTGAGTGCGCCGCTGATCGAGGTGCACATCTCGAATGTGCATACCCGCGAAGAGTTCCGGCACCACTCCTACATCAGCGCCGTGGCCACCGGCGTTATCGTCGGCCTCGGAGTACAGGGCTACGTGCTGGCGCTGCGATATCTGGCCAGTCTCGGCTAGGACTCTTCCTCGCGACGCGCCTCGGTGGGCGCGGTCTCGGCGGTCTGCTCAGCGCCGGGGTGGCGCACCGCGGCGAACACATCGGTGTCGGCCCGGTCATCGTCGGTGACCGCCGTCCCGTGATGAGGCGCCGCGTCGGAGGCCTTGCGGTCGACCAGCCAGCGGCCGAGCGAAACGCCCGCGATCGCCATCAGGAACACCAGCAGCGCGGTGAACGCCGCGAACGTGGTGAGCTCGTTGATCAACGCCTCGACGTACAGGCTCTTGTAGAACAGCGAGATGAACCACGCCACCGCGCCACTCACCACGCCTGCGAACAGGCCGGCCAACAGCCACGTCATCGCCAGATCGCCGCGGCGGTCTGGGTCCGGGTTGGCCCGCGCGTCCGCCCGGCCGTCGCTGAGCCCCCAGATGAACACTGCGATCGCGAAGAGAACGACCAGCACGATGCTGATCAATCCCGCCTTGGTCTCCCACGCGTTGATCATCGCCCCCTGCAGTAACCGAACGACCACCATCAGGGCCGCGAACACCAGTCCGCGCAGTAACCACTTACTCATGGGGCCACACCTTAGCGAGTAGCGTCATCGACTGTGACTATATCTGCGCGCCGGGACCGGTTGCGCCAACGGCTGGTCGATGCCGAACTGGACGCGATGCTGGTATCCGACCTGGTCAACGTGCGTTATCTGTC
>JAJKIB010000236.1 GCA_021154745.1 Mycobacterium sp. | reverse complement strand
TGACGCGTGCGCAGTTCCTGCTGATGTCGGCAACGCTGGGCGACACCCGTGAACTCGCCGACGACCTCGCCCGCCGTACGGGTCGGCCGACCGTCACGGTCGTCAGCGTCACCCGCCCGGTGCCGCTACACCACTACTACGCGGTCACTGCGCTGCACGAGACGATCACCGACTTGCTCGCGGGCGGGCAGGCGCCGATCTACGTCGTTCATTTCACCCAGGCCGCGGCGCTCGAGCACGCGCAGTCGCTGACCAGCATCAATGTGGCATCGCGCGCCGAACGCGACCTCATCGCCGCGTCGATCGGCGCGTTCCGGTTCACGGCCGGCTTCGGCAAGGTGCTGTCCCGGCTGGTGCGCCACGGTATCGGCGTGCACCACGCCGGCATGCTGCCGAAGTACCGGCGTCTCGTCGAACAGCTCGCGCAGGCCGGGCTGCTGAAGGTCATCTGCGGCACGGACACCCTCGGCGTCGGCATCAATGTCCCGATCCGCACGGTGGTGTTCGCGGCACTGAGCAAATACGACGGGGTGCGGCAGCGGCAACTGCAGGCGCGCGAGTTCCACCAGATCGCCGGGCGGGCCGGCCGAGCCGGATTCGACACGGCAGGCACGGTCGTCGTGCAGGCGCCCGACCACGAGGTCGACAACGCCCGGTTGCTCGCCCGCGCCGGCGACGACGAGAAGAAGAAGCGCCGCATCGTCCGCAAGAAGCCACCCGAAGGCTTCGTGTCATGGAGCAAGAGCACGCACGAGCGGTTGCAGACCGCGGCTCCCGAGGCGCTCGTGCCGCAGTTCGCGGTGACGCCGGCGATGGTGCTCAACGTGATCGCCCGTCCGGGTGATGCCTTCACGGCGATGCGGAACCTGATTCTCAACAACCACAGCACATTCGCCGCCAAGCACGCGCAGGTGCGCGCGGCGATACGTGCCTACCGAGCCCTGCTCGCCGCCGGCGTGATTGAGCGGCTCGACGTCCCCGACGCGACCGGGCGCACGGTTCGGCTCACCGCCGACCTGCCGTTGAACTTCGCGCTGAACCAGCCGCTGTCGACGTTCGCGCTGGCCGCGCTCGGCCTGCTCGACCGCGAATCGGACAGCTACGCCCTCGACGTGGTGTCGGTCTTCGAAGCGACGCTGGAGGACCCGCGGCAAATCCTGCAAGCGCAGCAGTCCCGGGCCCGTGGCGAGGCCGTCGCGGCGATGAAGGCCGAGGGCATCGACTACGACGAGCGGATGGAGCTGCTGGAGGACGTCACACATCCCCGGCCGCTGGCCGAGCTGCTGGGCACCGCGTTCACGATCTACCAGCGCAGCCATCCGTGGCTGTCGGAGGATCAGCTCGCCGCCAAGTCGGTCGTGCGTGACATGTGGGAGCGCGCGATGACCTTCACTGAGTACGTGTCGTTCTACGGCCTGGCCCGCAGCGAGGGACTGGTGCTGCGCTACCTGTCCGACGCGTACCGCACGCTACGAACCTCTGTCCCCGACACCGCGCGCACCGAGGCACTCGACGACATCACCGAGTGGCTCGGCGCGCTCGTGCGACAGGTCGACTCGAGCCTGCTCGACGAGTGGGAACAGTTCACCGCGGGCGCCTCGCGCGATACCGTCGTCGAGGTCGCCGTACCCTTGTCGCTGACCGAGAACGTCCGCGCGTTCAGCGTCCTCGTCCGCAACGCGATGTTCCGGCGAGTAGAGCTCGCGGCCCTGCGGCGTTACGGCGATCTCGGCGAACTCGAGGCGGCCGCCGGGTGGACTGCCGACCGCTGGCGCGAGGCGATCGCGGGCTACTATGCCGAGTACGACCGGCTGCCCACCGACGCCGACGCGCGCAACCCAGCCCTGCTGCACATCGAGCGCACGCCGACAAAGTGGCTGGTGCGACAGGTGTTCGACGACCCCGAGGGCGACCACGACTGGGGCATCGTCGCGAGCATCGACCTCGCCGCCAGCGACGAGGCGGGCGAACCGGTCGTCGCCGTAACCGCGGTCGGCCCGCACCAGTCCGAGTGACTTCCACGGATTCATATGCGCCGGTTGCTGACGGTGGTCAGACGATGGGCTGTCAACGCCGGTCGAAGTTTGACCCCCTATCGCGCTCCGGGGTCATTTTTCGAGCGGCGCCGACAATCGGCGATCTGATGGGCGACGTCGAGCGGGCCGGGTTGGTCGCCTTCGCTCAGGGGGGCGAGGATGACGTGGTCGGCTCCTGCGTTGCGTTGGGCGCGAATCCGGTCGGTGATCGTGTCGGCGTCACCCAGGCGACCAGCTCGTCGACGAGGTGGTGGCTAAGTTCGGAGATGTCGCTGTCGGTGAATCCCATCCGGGCGAAGTTGGCCCGGTAGCCGGGCACGCCGGCAGGAAGTTGAGGTGCTTGCGCGCGGTCTGGCGAGCTCGTCGGGTCGGAGTCGAGCCCCACGAACTTATCGATGACCAGCGTGGACTGGTTGCCCACGATCGTGCGCGCCTGGCTGGGGTAGGCGGGGTGACCAGCAGTGCGATGGCACCGGCGCAGCGTGTGCGCGCGATCGCGAGTTTGCGGGGACCGAGCGCGGCAAGGATCCGGTGCTCTGCGGGCACCGGGGGACCGCATCGTCGAGGCGATCCAGGTAGCGGTGCAGTCCCTGCAGCGAGCGCGGCCGCTGCGAGCCCGCCCAGGCCGACCACGAAGCGATCAGGTGCGCTCGCTTGGAGCTCGACACGGAGTCTGGCACCGTTGCGGTCGCTTCGGCCCGGTCTTGGTCGCGGCCGATGACCATCGCCGGGGCACCGACCTGGGCGATCGCTGCGGCCGTGGCCGCAATGGATCTAGCTTCTCGTCGCCCAACCGGTGCCGCACCTCGGCTGCTGTTGTCCTGTCAGCCTGGACGTTTGCGTCCCACGAGGTGAAAAACGCGACTGAGTTGGCGGTAGGGGTCTCGTCGGCTGGCTTCGAGTTCGACTGCGGCTGTCGCCGCCACCTGCTTTGCATCGCTGGAATCCAACTCGGCTCCGCTGAATTCGAGCCAGTCGACAAACAGCCATACCCCGTACCAGCGCACTGGCTCCACGCCGTGACTCTGGATGAGTTCGCTGACTTCTTCCACCGTGTCGGCTCGACCCCGCACGCCCAGCAACCCGATCCCGGTTCTCGTATCGAAGGCCGCCAAGGCGTCGTCCCAGCGCCGTTCCAAAGCCGGTTGCACCGCCGTCGCCTTGGCGTTGCCCGTCATGATCGAGACGATGCCGTCGGGAGCGGCGCACCGGCACAGCTGGTCGACCAGGGGCTCGGGTTGTTCGAGGTAGCCGAGCACGCCATGGCACAACACGGCGGCGAAGCGCCGGCCGTTCACCGCCGCATCGGCGTTCTCGCCGTCGGCCTGCACGAGCGTCACACGCCGCTTGGCCTCAGCAGGCAGCCGCTGGAGTCGCTGTCGTGCTTTGTCCAGCATCGCGGGCGACGGATCAAGCAACGTCACCTCATAACCGGCTAGGGCCAGAGGAAACGATTGATGGCCCGCGCCGCCACCGACGTCGAGCACAGCCGCCGGTGGCGTCGGCAGATGCTCGAGCAGGTGCTGGTGCATCACATAGGTGCGCACGTACCCCTTGACCGTGGCGTAAGCGTCATCGGCGAACTGGTCAGCCAGGCCGGCCCAAGTGTCATCGCTCACGACTGGACGAGGGTATAGCAATGGATTCGCATCAGGATCGACAAGATCGAGCCCGACATCCGCACGACACACTCATCAGCTGTGAGTGCACGCGATGACGTTGTATCCGCTGGCGAGCCGGGCGATCGACGCCGGCATACGACGCGAGGAATTGCTCCACCGCGTGCGCAACCAGCTGCATCACCGAAGTACCGGCGGCATGGTCGAGATTGATCGCGTACCCACTGGCCGACCAGCCGAGCCAGTAAGTCCGTGCCGACGAGACCCGGCCAACCTGCGCGACCTGAATTCCTCCTGGGAGATTTCGCATCACGGTAAGGCCCCATCTGGCGGCCCGCAGGTGCCGATCGAACCGCGACCCGCGGTGTGCCGCCACAACCGCACGCTGGCTGGGCCGCTCGGCCTAGACATGTGACGGTATCGAGGTGTCGACGGATTGTTCGTCGTGTTTGCTGTGGCGCGCGGTGGGCCGCCCGGACAGCTTGGGCGCGAGTATGAAGCCGACGACGGCGAGCGGGACGGCGATGGCCTCGGCCCAGGCGGTGAGCTGCTTCTCCGGATACCAGAGCGGTTCGTACATGTCGGGGATGGGGCCGATCGAGCCGATGTCGTAGTTCGCGGAGATGGTGATCGCGGCCAACGCGGAGCCGGCGACGATGGCGGCGAATGCCCAGAACCCCCGCCATCCTTTCAGGATGATCAGCAGGGCGGCGAGCGAGGCGGCACCGGCCTCGATGTGGAACAGGTCGCCCTGGCTCAGGGTTCCCGGCGACCTGTTCGCGGCGTAGTGGTCGACGAGGTCGGCGTGGACGTAGGCGTCGACAGCGAGTGCGGCTGCGGTGGCCAGGCGCAGCGTCCAGCCGACCGCCTGCCGCGGGGTTGGGGAAGGGATGTGCATCATTCACCTCGGGGAGTGGGCCCTGTGGCCGGGCGGGGGGAACTCCCGGCCACAGGGCGTCTCGGGCCGGTCAGTAGTGGTAGCCGCCGCCACCCGACGACGACATGGACGGTGCGGGTGCGGCGACGCCGGTCACGGTGGCGGCGTGCCAGGTGAAGTGGACGCCGTCGAAGCTGTCCTTGAAGCCGTTGCCCTTCAGGTCTCCGGCGGCGTGGTCGAAGGAGAACGTGTACAGCGGCGCGCCGCTGAGGGTGACCTGCTTGGATCCGTCCGGACGGGTCAGCGTGGCGAGCTTGCTCATGACGTCGGCGGGCCCGCTGGGCTGCTGACCGTTCGACACGGTCAGTGGTGTCCAGAACGTGGTGCACGCACTGCTCGTGCACATCAGCTTGCCGCTCTTCTCCTGGTCGGACATGTACAGCGTGTGCCCCGCAGCGTTGGTGAGCACCTGGCCGGTGCCGGATACGTCGCGGACGGTGACGACCCTGTTCGCGCCGCCCGTGCCCCCTCCGCCGGCGGGTGCGGACGAGGTCGCGGAGCTGCTACACGCAGCCAGCACCAGTCCGCCGAACGTGGCGAGCGCAAGAACGCTCCGCGCGTTGATCAGCACTACTACCTCCTATGGGTTACTTGTCAGCGCCGGAAGGGTGCAGCACCGCCATTCGGACGAGCCGGTGGCCGTCGGCGGTGACCACGTCGAGTTCCCGGAGCTGATCGGTCGGGATGGCAGTCGTGGCCGAGACGTTCGCGGTGCCCACGTAGCTCGCGACCCAGGTGGCGGCGACTTCGCGGTCGCCGTCGCGGGCATAGGCGATCAGCGAGCAGTGCTCGCCGGGCGGGACACCGCGCAGCCTGAGGCGAACCTCGCTGCCCTTGGTGCGCTGGTTCAGCGTGACCGCGGCATCGACCTGGCTGTGCGAGTCGAGCGTCTGGATGGCCACCGGTCGCCGATCGCCAGTAGCGCCGTCATGCCCACCTCCGATCGCCGTAACGCCGGCGATCGTGGCTGCCGCGACGAGCCCGGACAGCACCGCGGCGGGGCGGCGCCACCGCCGCGTGCCGCGGCCGGTGCGGGCGGCGGCGAGAAGACCGTCGAGCATCGGCAAAGGCGTAGGCACATCCAGGGTCGTGTCGTCGAGCGCCGCGACGTCCTCGGCCGCGACGCTGCGAAGCAGGGCGGGGATCCAGGACAGGCTCACCACCTCGTCCTGGCAGATTGGACAGCCGCTCAGGTGCTTGCGCACGTCCTCGGTCTCCTGCGGTTCCAGCGCGTCCAGCACGTAGGCCCCGATCGAGGTCCGTTTGGCGCAGGTCATGGCCCATTCACCCCGCGTTCCTGTAAGGCAAGTCGCATCGCGCGCAGCGCGTAGTACACCCGCGAGCGCGCTGTCCCAGAGGGCAGACCGCGCACGGCGGCGATCTCGGCCGCCGTTCGGCCGCGATAGAAGTAGTCGATCAGGA
>JAJKIB010000235.1 GCA_021154745.1 Mycobacterium sp. | reverse complement strand
TCGCGTCAGGCGAGCTCGATCAGATCGCGATAGTCGTCGGACCAGAAGTCCTCGGTGCCGTCGGGCAGCAGCACCACCCGCTGCGGGTCCAGTGCCTCGGCGGCGCCGGGGTCGTGCGTCACCAACACCACCGCGCCGACGTAACTGCGCAGCGCGTCGAGGACCTGCTCGCGCGACGCCGGGTCGAGGTTGTTCGTCGGCTCGTCGAGTAGAAGCACGTTCGCCGTCGATGCGACCAGGCCCGCGAGCGCCAAGCGCGTCTTCTCTCCGCCCGACAACGTGCCGGCCGCCTGATCCAGCTGCGGACCGCTGAACATGAACGCGCCCAACAGACCCCGCAGATCCTGCTCGCCGGTGTCGGGGGCGGCGTGGCGGATGTTCTGCCACACCGTCGCGGCGTCGTCGAGTGTGTCGTGCTCCTGCGCGAAGTAGCCGATCTTGAGTCCGTGGCCGGGCTCCAGCGCCCCGGAGTCCGCTGTTTCGACGTCGGCCAGCAGCCGCAGCAAGGTGGTCTTGCCCGAGCCGTTGAGGCCGAGCACCACGACGCGCGAGCCCCGGTCGATGGCGAGATCGACACCCGAGAACACCTCGAGCGACCCGTAGTTCTTCGTCAAGCCCTTGGCCACCAACGGGGTACGGCCGCATGGAGCGGGCGTTGGGAACTTGATCCTGGCCACCTTGTCGGCCACCCGTTCCTCGTCGAGGGCGGCCATCATCCGGTCGGCGCGGCGCAGCATGTTCTGGGCGGCAACGGCTTTGGTCGCTTTCGCGCCCATCTTGGCGGCCTGGGTGCGCAGGGCCGAGGCCTTGCGTTCGGCGTTGGCGCGTTCGCGGCGGCGACGCTGTTCGTCGGTCGCGCGCGCATCGAGGTATTTCTGCCAACCCATGTTGTAGACATCGACCTCGCCGCGCACCGCGTCGAGGAACCACACCCGGTTCACGACGTCGGCGAGCAAGTCGACGTTGTGGCTGATGACTACGAGCCCGCCGGTGTGGCCGCGGAGGAACTCGCGCAGCCAGCCCAGGGAGTCGGCATCGAGGTGGTTGGTCGGCTCGTCGAGCAGCAGCGTGGTCGCGGAGCCCGAACCGGTGTCGGACGCCGCGAACAGAATGCGCGACAACTCCACCCGGCGACGCTGGCCGCCGGACAGAGTGCGCAGCGGCTGGGTCAGAACACGTTCAGGCAGGCCGAGACTCGCACAGATGCGGCCCGCTTCGCTTTCGGCGGCGTACCCGCCCAGCGCGGCGAACCGCTCCTCGAGCTGACCGTACCGGCGGATGGCCTTGTCGCGGGCGGCGTCGTCCGCGACCTCGGCCATCAACGCCTGCTGCTTTTCCAGGTCGGCCAGCAGAGTGTCGAGGCCGCGGGCGGACAACACCCGGTCGCGGGCCAGGACCTCGAGGTTGCCTTCCTTGGGATCCTGTGGCAGATAACCGATTTCACCGCTGCGGGCAATGGTGCCGGCGTAGGGCTCGCCCTCGCCGGCCAGAATGCGCATGGTCGTGGTCTTGCCTGCGCCGTTGCGCCCGACGAGGCCGATCCGGTCGCCCGGCTGTATCCGCAACGCCGCACCGTCGGTAGAGAGCAGCGTGCGCGCTCCGGCGCGGACCTCGAGGTCCGTTGCGGTGATCACGCTGCTACTCCTCTGTGCTTACTTGTCGTCGGTGAAGACTGGCGCCCGCTTCTCAGCGCGCGCCGCGACCGCTTCTTCGAAATTGCCGGTGAGCAAACGGACGAAGAGCTGTCCCAGGCCCTCGGCCTGCATATGAGCCTCCAGGCTACCGGCGTCTAGTCCACTCCATAGTGTGCGCTTGGTCAACTCGATTCCCGGCCGCGAAAACGACCCGATCTTTTCGCCGAGCTCATAGCAAACGTCGAGCAGCTTGTCGTCCGACACGGTCCGTGACACCAGGCCGATCCGTTCGGCTTCGTCGGCGTCGACGTCGCGCCCGGTGAGCATCAGCTCGAACGCCCGAGACGTGCCGATCGCGCGTGGCAGCAGGTAGGACAGCCCGAGCTCGCTGGCGGTCAGGCCATTGTTGATGCCCGCCGCGCGAAAATACGCCCCAGCTGCGGCGACGCGGATGTCGCATGCCAGCGCCAGGCATAGTCCCCCACCGATCGCGGCGCCGTTGACAGCGGCGATCACCGGTTGGTGCATCTTGCGCAACGCCAGGATGACGTCGTCGAGCACCTCCATCGAGCGCAGCGCGAACGTCGGACGTGTCAGCCCGTCGATGTGAGGCACCGAACCGGCCGACTTGTGGTCGGCGCCCGAGGAGAAGCCGCGGCCCGCGCCTGTGAGCACAATCACCCGCGTCGCGTTGTCGTGGGTCAGCTCTTCGAGCACGCTCTTGAGCGGCACCATGACGTCGAACGCCATCGAGTTCATCCGCTCGGGCCGATTCAGCGTCACCAGCGCGACGTTCGGCCGCGGGTGATCGACTAGGACGAAGTTGTTTTGCTCGGTCACGGACTGCACGCTATCGCGTGCGCCGCTTACTTCGGTTCGCCGTTGTTCTGAGCGGCGATCGCGGCGTCGATGTCGAACTCCTTGACCTTCTGCACCAGCTCCTCCAGTGCCGCCGGTGGCAGGGCACCGGCCTGGTTGAACACCAGCTTGCCCTTCTTGAAGGCCATCAGCGTGGGGATGGAGCGGATATCGGCCGCGGCGGCGAGCTGCTGCTCGGCCTCGGTGTCGACCTTTGCGTACACGACGTCGGGATGCTGCTCCGACGAAGCGGCGAACGTCGGCGCGAATGCTTTACACGGGCCGCACCACGACGCCCAGAAATCCACCAGCACGATGTCGTTATCGGTGATGGTGTCGTTGAACTGTTCGGCGGTGAGGTCTTGCGTAGCCACGATGTTCCTAACGCTGGTGTCTGGCTGTGTGTTCCCACCACATGATCAGCGCAAACTGCTCGGCGATGATCAGCGGAAGTCCTTGAACGCGTCCAGCAGCCGGCTGCGAAACGCCGGATCGAGCTCGTCGTCGCGGATCTGGCCCACGGTCCGCACGGTTTCGCGGAACTGCTGCAGGTAGTTCTCGCAGCCGTCGCAGTCGAGCAGGTGCATGTCGAATCGTGCGCGGGTTTCCAGATCGAGTGACCCGTCGAGGTAGGCGGTGACCAGCTCGACGAGTTCGTTGCAATCCATCGGTGCTGTGCTCATGCCTCGACTCCCGTTCGCTCGTTCCTCGCTCGCGGTCGCCTTCGGGTTCTCATGAGCGGTCCTCTAAATAGTCTTCGAGCACCTGCCGAACCGCGGCTCGGCCGCGGTGCAGCAGCACCCGCTGATTGGCGACGCTGATGTCGAGCAGCTCGCACACCTCATTGGAGTCGAATCCGAGCATGTCGCGCAGCGTGACCACCATCCGCTGCCGGTCGGGCAGTTTGTCAAGTTCGCGGCGCGCGATGTCGACGAGTTCGTTGCCGAGCACCGAGCCCTCGGGGGTTTCCGGGAACGCGGACGGTTCTTCGCCTTGTTTCCAATGTCCCGGGTAGGGGTCGTCGGCGGTGCGGAAGCGCGCCGGGTCGACGGTGCCGCCGGTGAAGGCGGCGATCGCCCCGTCGGCCTCGCGGCGCTCCCGCACACCGCGCGCCTTGGCGATGTTGATCATCACGGCGAAAAGCCAAGTGCGCAAAGAGGATCGGCCCTCGAAGTTGTCGATGCCCTTGAGCAGTGCGATCCACGTTTCCTGGACCACCTCTTCGGCGATCTCGCGGCTGGGCACGTATCCGTGGGCCACTCGCAGCATGGAGGGTGTGTGCTGGTCGACCAGTTGGGCGAACGCGGCTTCGTCGCCGTCACGCAGCGCGGCGATCAGCGCCGTTTCGTCGACTGTTCCGGTCATTACGCTCACGGTAGCCGCTCATCGGTATTCGGGATTGGCAAAGTCGTAGCGACATCCGGCATCCCACCCGGATCGGATGTTTCCGTATGCGGGCACGCCGCCGCTTGTCTTCAACATCCGGGCCAGATGCATCAGATTCCATGTCATGAACGTGGTGTTGCGGTTGGTGAAGTCGTTCTCTGGCCCGCCGGATCCGGGATCCAGATACGACGGTCCGGGCCCGGCTTCGCCGATCCAACCTGCGTCGGCCTGCGGCGGGATCGTGTAGCCGATGTGTTGCAGCGTGTAGAGCACGTTTTGCGCACAGTGTTTGACGCCGTCCTCGTTGCCGGTTATCAAACATCCACCGGCCCGCCCGTAGTACAGATACTGGCCGGCGTCGTTGAGTAGGTGCGATCCCCGTACAGGCGCTCGTGCACCTTCTTCATCACAGAGCTGTTGTCGCCCAACCAGATTGGGCCGGCGAGTACCAGAATGTCGGCTGCCAGCACCTTGTCGAAGATGGCGGGCCAGTCGTCGATGGCCCACCCGTGCTCGCGCATGTCCGGCCATACTCCGGTGGCGATGTCGTGGTCGATGGCGCGTACCACGTCCACTTCGACGCCGTGCTTGGTCATGATTCGTGTGCTGATGTCGATCAGGCCCTGTGTATTGCTGATCTCCGGCGACCGTTTCAACGTGCAGTTGATGAACAGCGCCCGAAGGCCGCTGAAGTCGCTGTCAAAGGCTGTCATCACAATTCCCTTCTGCCGCGCTCGAAGAACTCGGTGATGTGCGACGCGAGCGCGTCCACATCGTGCGCGGGATCAAGTTGGTACAGCGCGCCGAACGGCGCGTTCCAGAACGCGCCGCTGCGCTGAGTCCGTGGCCCGACGTATGCGTAGGGCGTCGGGTGGTAGTCGTCGCCCGCGGAGACGCCGTAGGTCACCCCGTCGTCGGTGACCGCGACGTCGAAGTGCTCCGGCCAAAGCACCGGGTGCTCGTCGGGCATGACCTTCCTTATCGCGTAGCCGCCGGCGTAGTGACTGCGGTGGATCCAGTCCGCCGCGGCCGCGTCGATGTTCAGCGCGGCGTCCGTCGGCAGCGGGTCGACGACCTCATATACGCCGTCGGGAGGCCCGGCGTCGACGCCGGCGGCGCCGGCCAGCGTGTCGACCGGTCCGGTCAGCGCGGCGGCTCCGTCGGGCCAGACCAGGTCGGTGCCACGCACGGCCAGCGCAATCGCCACACCGGCAAAGCCGTCGGGACGCACAGCCAGGCGGATGGTGCCCGACGCCCGGTACTGCGGCCCGGCGATCAGGGTTTCGGCGACTCCGCGCAGCTGGCGGCGGGTGTCGACGTAGACCTCGCCGAAACCATCGGACATTCTGGCTCCTCTCCGCCTTGTAGTGGCTCGCTCGGTCCCTAGCGTTACACGACAGGCGCGTGTTGGAGCCGCGAACCCGCACAGTCACTTCCCAGTAAACGAGAAGCAAAGGCGCAGAAGCGAATTAGGTGGCGCGAACTAACATGCAACCATGGCGGGGGTTGATCGGCGCACCATGTTGGCCGCGATCGCGGCAGGCCTCGTGGCGGCGGTCTCCCGGCCACCGGTGGCCGTCGCGGTCCGGCTGATGGCTCCGCTGGCACGGGTGCCCGCGCCCGTCGGCGTGCTGACCAGGCTGCCCGGTGACGGCAATCAGCTGGCCCTCACCGTGGACGACGGCGCCAGCAGCGCGGTCGTCGCCGCCTTCGGACAGTTCTGCCGCGACACCGGGACCCGGCTGACGTTTTTCGCCAACGGCGCAAACGCGTCGTGGTCGGACAACGCGGCGGCGCTGCGGCCGATGGTGGATTCCGGCCAAGTTCAGATGGCGAACCATACCTGGTCGCACCCCTACCTCAACCGGATCAGCCTGACCGCGGTCCGCGACCAGATCCTGCGCAATGCTGACTTCCTGCGCAACACCTATGGCGTCGACGGCACTCCGTACTTCAGGCCGCCCTACGGTGTGCACACCGCCGACACCGATCGGGTTGCCGCCGATCTGGGCTACACGACCGTCACGCTGTGGAGTGGCACGATCGGCGACTCGCGGCCGGAGACAGAAGCCAGCCTCGTCGACTCCGCGACGCGCTCATTCGTTCCGCAGCAGATCGTGTTGGCACACGCCAATCTGCCGACCATCACACACTGCTACAACCAACTGAGCCAGCTGATCGCCAGCCGAAACCTGCAGACCGTGACGCTCAACGACGTGTTCAGCTGAGTGACTTTTCGAACCAATGGTCGGCGTAGGGCTCGTCGTTGAACGGGTCGACTTCGAGATAGCCGGAGCTTCGATACATCTGCACCGCCTCGCCGAGTTCGTCCTTCGTCTCGAGCCGCATCAGCCGCACGCCGTTGGCGCGGCCGCGGTCCTCGAGTTCGAACAGCAGGCGGTGTCCCAGCCCCAGCCCGCGGACGGACGGCGCCACCCACATCCGCTTCACCAGACCGACGGCGTCGGGATAGAAGATCACCGCGCCACAACCGACGGGCTCGCCGTGCAGCGATGCGACGAGCAAAAGCCCTGCCGGAGCGGTCATTTCGGCGTCAGCGACAGGGCTGACGTCGGGGTTGTAGCCCCCGGGGAAGCGGACAGCGAGCTCGGAGTAATAGGTCTGCAGGCAGAACCGGGCGTCACGGTGGCGCGGATCGCAGACCCGGACCTCCACCGTGGACGCAATCAGCAAGCGTTCGACTTCGGCCATGGCCGTGACAAGTCTGGTGCGCTGACGATCGTTCAGCGGTTGCAGTATCGCCGCGGCGGCGTCGTCGGAGCGCCGGTCCAACGCAGCGAGCTCGCGGAGCCCGGCCTCGGTGAGCCGAGCGATCCGGATGCGTCCGTCGCTCGGACTCGGCTCAACGACGACAAAGCCGCCGGCCTCCAACGCACGCAGCAACCGGCTGAGATAGCCGGAGTCCAGGTCGAGCCGTTCTCGCAGCGAGCGGATATCGCAGCCCTCGGCACCGATCTCCCAGAGCAGCCGGTTCTGGCCGAGCGAGCGATCGCTGGCCAGGAAGTTCTCGTTCAGGACGCCAATGCGCTGCGTGACGGTGCGGTTGAACCGTCGGACCTGCGCAACCATCTCCGCGGTCATATCTCTGACCTTAGTCAGGGATTTCGCTCTGTCCAGCCAGTTCTGCGGCACGGTCGGCGTTGGCCAGCAGCCCGTCTCGCCTCTTCGGCCACCAGAACAGCTCGATCAAGAGCATCGCCAGATAGATGACCGACGCGACGACATTTCCCCATGAGCCGAACACGGCGTCCCATACCGCCATTCCCACGCCGACGACAAGGACCAGTGGCAGCACCCAGCGAAACGGTCGACCCTGTTCAGCTGCCGCACGGATGCCCCGGCTGTAGTCGATGACCGCCTGGGCCAACTGGGAATCGCCGGTGCGCTCGCCACGTCGGGCGGTGCGGACGACCGTCACACGTTCCTCGCCTGACAGTTGTTTGGCGCCTGGAAAATAGCGCGCCATGCGGCGGGGCATCCAGATGCCATAGAACACGCCGAGGATGACGAAGACGATGATCGCCGACAGGAGCATGCCGGAATCGATCCACGCCAAGGCCGCCAGCGAAAGTCCGACCGCACCGCCGATGATCAATGCCCGGCGAAAGAATCCGCCTCGCCATACCAACGCCGGCACCGTGACCACAGTGCGATTGTGACGTCAGTTGTCGATTAGAGGCGGGCAAAACGCCGTACGCCTCCGGACGGTCCGAGGGCTAGACGGTGAAGCCGAGCGCCCGCAGCTGTTCTCGGCCGTCATCGGTGATTTTGTCCGGCCCCCACGGCGGGTTCCACACCCAGTTGATCTTGATTTCGTTGACCAGCCCGGCGCC
>JAJKIB010000234.1 GCA_021154745.1 Mycobacterium sp. | reverse complement strand
TGTTGCGAGGACTGCCGGGCCGGCGGCGAAGAAGCGCATGACCACCGATCTTGCCCCAACACAGGGGCTCGCGCCCCGATGATCCGGGCCCGCCGGCGTCGGCAAACATTCCATCGGGCTGGTTCAGGTGCTTCGTAGAGCGGGCACCCACGTGGAATGCGACATCAGGGGTGGCGTGTTCGAACTAATGGGTGGGCCGCAATCGCATCTACCGCGAAATACGCCACACTAGGTGCCAGGAGGCGAGGCAATGGCTGACAACGCCGATAATGCAGAACAGCACTACCAGCCCGAACAGACCGGGATGTATGAGCTGGAGTTTCCCGCGCCGCAGTTGTCCTCGGCGGACGGCAGCGGACCGGTGATGATCCACGCCTTGGAGGGTTTTTCGGACGCCGGGCACGCCATCCGGCTGGCCGCGCAGCACCTCAAGAACAATCTGGACACCGAGCTGGTCGCGTCGTTCGCCATCGACGAACTGCTGGACTACCGGTCCCGGCGGCCATTGATGACGTTCAAGACCGACCACTTCACCTCCTACGAGGAACCCGAGCTCAACCTGTACGCCCTTCACGACAGCGTCGGAACACCGTTTCTGCTGCTCGCGGGCATGGAGCCGGACCTGCGCTGGGAGCGGTTCATCACGGCCGTGCGGCTGCTGGCAGAACGGCTCGGCGTCCGCCGGGTGATCGGCCTCGGCACCATCCCGATGGCGGTGCCGCACACCCGGCCGATCACCATGACGGCGCACGCCAACGACAAGGAGCTGATCGCCGAGCACACGCCGTGGGTGGGTGAGGTGCAGGTGCCGGGCAGCGTCTCGAACCTGCTGGAGTTCCGGATGGCCCAGCACGGTCACGAGGTGGTCGGGTTCACCGTGCACGTCCCGCACTATCTGGCGCAGACCGACTTTCCATCGGCCGCCGAGGCACTGCTGAGCGAGGTCGCCAGAAGCGCCTCGCTGCAGATCCCGATGGCCACGCTGACACAAGCCGCAGCCGAGGTGCACGACAAGATCAACGAGCAGGTCGAGGCGAGCAGCGAAGTCGCTCAAGTGGTGGAGGCACTGGAGCGACAGTACGATGCGTTCGTCGCCGCTCAGGAGAACCGGTCGCTGTTGGCGCGCGACGAAGATCTACCCAGCGGAGACGAGCTCGGCGCCGAGTTCGAGCGGTTCCTCGCACAACAGGCCGGTGACAAGCCCAAGGACGACGACAACTAGCCCACCGGCCCGACAACGAAGTTGGCTACATGACGGAGCGAAAGCCCAACCTGCGGCCTGTGCGGGAACTGACACCGTCGCTGCAGTTCCGCACCATCCACGGATATCGGCGCGCGTTCCGGGTAGCGGGCTCCGGTCCGGCGATCCTGCTGATCCACGGCATCGGTGACAACTCCACCACGTGGAGCACCGTACAGACCAAGCTGGCGCAACGGTTCACCGTCATCGCTCCCGATCTGCTCGGCCACGGTAAGTCCGACAAGCCGCGGGCCGACTACTCGGTCGCCGCCTACGCCAACGGCATGCGCGATCTGCTCAGCGTGTTGGAGATCGAGCGGGTCACAGTGGTCGGCCATTCCTTGGGCGGCGGGGTGGCGATGCAATTCGCCTATCAGTTCCCGCAATTGGTCGATCGGCTCATCCTCGTGGGCGCGGGCGGAGTGACCAAAGACGTCAACGTCGCGCTGCGCATAGCCTCGCTACCGATGGGCAGTGAGGCGCTGGCTTTCTTGCGCCTACCGCTGGTGCTACCGGCCATGCAGGTGGTGGGTCACGTTGCCGGCGCGGTGTTCGGATCGACCGGCCTTGGCCGCGACCTGCCCGACGTGCTGCGCATCCTGGCCGATCTCCCCGAGCCGACCGCCTCCTCGGCGTTCGCCCGCACACTGCGCGCTGTCGTCGACTGGCGCGGCCAGGTGGTCACCATGCTCGACCGATGTTATTTGACGCAATCCGTTCCGGTGCAACTGATTTGGGGTAGCCGCGATTCGGTGATCCCGGTAAGCCACGCCCGGATGGCGCACGCGGCGATGCCCGGATCGCAGTTGGAAGTCTTCGACAGCTCCGGGCATTTCCCATTCCATGACGATCCCGACCGCTTCGTCGAAGTCGTCCAGCGGTTCATCGATTCCACCGATCCGGCGGTGTACGACCCGGAATATCTTCGTGGCCTGCTGCGCGCCGGCATCAGCGAAGGCGCGATCTCCGGATCCGTCGGCACCCGCGTCGCCGTCCTCGACGCGATGGGCGCCGACGAGCGCAGCGCCACCTGATCGGCGCTGTCGGCCCACCCCGTAGCATCGGCCACATGGCCATCGACGTGACAGTGCTGCGCGTTTTCACCGACCAGGACGGCAACTTCGGCAACCCTCTCGGCGTCGTGGACGCCGGCCACGCCAAACCCACCGAGCGACAGCGGATAGCAACCCAATTGGGTTACAGCGAAACGGTATTCATCGATGTGCCGGAGTCCGCGGCGAACACGGCGCACGCGCGCATCTACACGCCGGCGACCGAGCTGCCCTTCGCCGGGCATCCGACGGTGGGCGCTTCATGGTGGCTACGCGACCGCGGCATCCCGGTCCACACGCTGCAAGTGCCTGCGGGAATTGTGCAGGTTACCTACGAGGACGACCTCACCGCGGTCAGTGCCCGCTCGGAGTGGGCGCCGGAGTTCGCGATCCTTGACCTCGAGTCGACTGATGAACTTTTAGCCGCCGACCCGGACGACTATCCCGACGACATCCAAAACTATCTGTGGACGTGGACCGACCGTGAGGAGGGGGCGATCAGATCGCGGATGTTCGCGGCAAGTCTCGGGGTGCCCGAGGATGAGGCGACGGGAGCGGCCGCGGTGCGGATCACCGACTACCTCAGCCGCGACCTGACCATCGTGCAGGGCAAGGGCTCAGTGATCTACACGCAGTGGAGCCCGGAGGGTTGGGTGCGCATCGCAGGCCGGGTGGTGAGCGACGGCATCAAGCAGATCGACTGACGCCGGCCGATGGCTCAGCTCTGCGCGGGAACCTCGCGGTGGGCACGCAACGCTTCGATCTCCCGCTCGAAGTCCTCGGCCGACGAGAACGACCGGTAGACCGAGGCGAACCGGAGATACGCCACCTCATCGAGTTCGCGCAGCGGCCCCAGGATTGCCAGCCCGACTTCGTGGCTGGGCACTTCGGGTGAGCCGGTCGCCCGCACCGTGTCCTCGACCTGCTGGGCGAGCAGATTCAACGCGTCGTCGTCGACCTGGCGGCCCTGACAAGCCCGTCGCACGCCACGGATCACCTTCTCGCGGCTGAACGGTTCGGTGACCCCGCTGCGCTTGACGACCGCCAGCACCGCGGTCTCGACAGTCGTGAACCGCCTGCCGCACTCCGGGCATGATCTGCGCCGCCGGATCGCCTGGCCCTCGTCGGTTTCGCGGGAGTCCACCACCCGGGAATCGGGATGACGGCAGAACGGACAGTGCATCACCGCTCCTTCACCGCGACGACAAACAACTACCTCGAATCTCTTCGAGCGTACCTGCGTGCCATCCCGGAAGCCCGACACCGGTGCGATTGGGGCACTTGTCGTCGATGCGTGTGCCGGCGACGTTGGGCGGCAATATCTTTCACCGCTCACGGCCCACCGTCACGCAATGGGTGCGATGAGCGTCTGACCGGCGTCAAGCGCCACCGAGTCGAGCTGGTTGAGTTCGCGGATGCGCTCGACGACCTGACCGACCGGCGCATCGGGGGCGACGCGGTGGGCGACCTGCTGCAGGGTCTCCCCGGTCTGCACCTGAACCACGGCCAGCCGACCCGGCACCGGCGCATCGCTTCGTGTCACCCCGCCGAACTGGGCGACCAGACCGAGCCACACGGTGATCCCCGCCGCGACGAGCGCGAGCACGACCGTGGTCGCGGGCGTAATGGGGCGCCGGCGATGCGATGCCCGCGACATCAGCACGCCGGTGCCCTGGTAGCGCAGCGGCGCCCCGCCGGGACCGTTCGAATGGCGCCGCCGCCGCGTGGTGCCCGGCCGCAATCCGGGCCTGACCACCGGCCTGACCACCGAATACGCTGGGATTTCTCGGGTATCGAGGATCGTCATCTTGTCCGCCTTCCGCTGCGCCTTTTCGCTCTTGTGTTCGAACATACTCGCTCACGTGTTCGATTTATAGAACATGTGATCGAACTGTTGCCGAACGATAGGGCACCCCACCGACAAATTTCGGACGGCCTGATCCGGATGAGGTCGAGACGCGACACGCCTCGAACACATGTTTGATTATTGGGTGGGCACGGACTACATTCGGCGCCATGAGCGACGACAGCAGCGACCAGCGCGAAGGCACTGCAGGCCCTGGGGACACCGACAGGCCCGGCGGCCGCCGACCCGACACCGGTCTGACCGAGCGTCAGCGCACCATTCTGGACGTCATCCGCGCCTCGGTGACCAGTCGCGGTTATCCACCGAGCATCAGGGAAATCGGTGATGCGGTCGGCCTGACATCGACGTCGTCGGTGGCTCATCAGCTGCGCACGCTGGAGCGCAAAGGCTACCTGCGGCGTGATCCCAACCGGCCGCGAGCCGTCGACGTGCGCGGAGCCGACGATCACGTCGCGCCTTCAGTCGTTACCGATGTCGCCGGGTCGGATGCGCTACCAGAACCGACGTTCGTGCCGGTGCTCGGCCGTATCGCCGCAGGCGGCCCGATTCTGGCCGAGGAGGCTGTGGAGGATGTTTTCCCGCTGCCCCGCGAGCTGGTCGGTGAGGGGTCGCTGTTCCTGCTGAAAGTCGTCGGTGACTCGATGGTGGACGCGGCCATCTGCGACGGCGACTGGGTGGTCGTGCGTCAGCAGAATGTGGCCGACAACGGCGACATCGTCGCCGCGATGATCGACGGCGAGGCCACGGTGAAGACGTTCAAACGGACCCGCGGTCAGGTGTGGCTGATGCCGCACAACCCGTTGTTCGATCCGATCCCCGGCAACGAAGCGGCGGTGCTCGGCAAGGTCGTCACCGTGATCCGCAAGATCTAAAGCGTTCTAGTGGTGCGTCCTGTATTTAGCTGACTTTTTCGAGG
>JAJKIB010000233.1 GCA_021154745.1 Mycobacterium sp. | reverse complement strand
GGCTGCCCTCACCGCGGCGGCGCCAGATCTGATCGTTCCCGGCCACTGCACCGGCTGGCGGGCGCAGCACGCCCTCGCCGCAGCGCTGCCCGACGCCTGGGTGCAGGGCAGCAGCGGAACTACCTACCTGATGAGCGCGCCGGTCGCGGCATAGACCCGGCGTCAACCCGGACCGGAACGCGTCTCAACGGCACGTCGTGCGGGACTGGCCGAGCAGAAGGGCGAGGTTGCGTTGCACATGACGCCGGTAGGAGCCGGCGATGTCGTTCCCGTCGGCAACGGTCCACCTCTGGCCGCCGTGCGGCAGCGGGCGGCGGGAAAGGACTTACGGCTCATTTGACCTGCTGTGCAGGATCGGCCGGCATTCCCGTCCGGGTCCGGATCCGCTGCGCCCGCCGGTGTTGCATCGCCTTGTCCGCGTCACCGAACGATCTGCGGACGATTGACGATCTTCGTGCCCGGCGCGCGTGGTGGCCGAGGAAGGCGAAGAACGTGAGCGCGACGCTGGAAACGACCTCCCGGAACAGCGGGTAGCCGGAGAACGCCAACAGATGCGGGTCGAGATTGACCAGGGTGGTGATCGCGAAGATCGTCAAGATGGTGATCACCACGTAGACGATGAGTGTCTGTGTTCGTGCGACGGCCTGGGAGCCCAGGATGTTCAAGAGGGTCATGACGACGACGATGAGCAGTGCGAGAGTCTTGATCCTGGCCCGGTCAGCCCGGCTGATGGGGTTGAACTGCTCGTCGTCGTGGTCGTCACCGGGCCTCCTCGAGGAACGGGCCTAGTGACCCCGTCACGTGCATCACGGCTCGCTCGCGGTGTGACTGGACTGATGCACTACCGGTAAACGGGTGTGGGTTGTGGCTGGGTCATGCGGTGTCGCTGCGAGCGGTAGACGGGTATGCCGAGCAGAAGCGCACCGCCGGCGAGGAGGAACGGCGCCCAGTACACCAAGAAGCTGTGGCCGGTGTTTCGCGAGTAGATGATGAACAGTACGGAGAAGACCAGGGACAGGACGGCGACGATCATGTCGCGGACGAACCGGGGCGTCTGCAGCGTTCGGTGGTCGATCAACCGCCATTTCAGTTGTGCCAGTGCGGAGAAGCCGTAGGGGATGGCTGCGGTGATGCCGGTCATCAACACCAGGGTGGTGAACACGGTCGGGCCGTTCGAGCCCAGGTAGTTGATGATCATCGCGATGGATGCGAGCGTGGTCGACGCGATGATGCCGAACCAGGGCACGCCGGCCTTGGAGATATCCTTGAACCGCTCCGGGAACAGCCCGTCGTTTGCGGCCGCGAGCGGCATCTCAGCGCAGATCATGGTCCAACCGTTCAGTGCGCCGAAGCCGGAGACGATGACCGCGATCGCCATCAGGTTGCCTACCCAGGTACCGCCGAACATGGTATTGGCGGCATCGGAGAACGGCGCTGTGGAGTTGGCCAGCTTGGTCGCCGGGAGAATGCCGAAAATGGCGGTCATGGAGAGCAGGTAGACGACGGCAGTGGCCAGCGTGCCGTAGATGGTCGCCTTGGGGACGTTACGGTCCGGATCCTTCACCTTGCCGGCGGCGACGGCGGCGGTCTCGACGCCCAGATAACTGAAAAGCGCGATGGCCATCGCGCCGCCGATCGCAGAGATCGCGTTTTCGCCGCTGATGTTCCAAGGGGTGAAGTTGGCGCTCTTGATGTAGAACAGGCCAACGGTGGACATGAACGCGAGGGCGATGAATTTGACGATCGTGGTGACGACCTGGACCGACCCGATGTTCTTGACGCCGGAAAGGTTGATCAGTGCAGGTATCCACAGGCCTACCAGGACGAGAAGGATCGAGAAGAGCTTGTTGTGGGTCTTGTTGACGAACACCTCCACGTACAACACCCACCCGACCGCGATAGCGGCATTGCCCGCCCATGCGGTGATCCAGTAAGACCAGGCGTTCGCGAAGCCGAAACCATTGCCGAAGGCGACCCGCGCGTAGGCGTATGGACCGCCGTCTGCGGGCAGCCGGCGCGACAGCGACGCGAACAACATCGCCAATGCGAGTGCTCCGATCGTCGTCAGGCCCATCGAGACGAGGCTGATCGGTCCATAGGCGGCGAACGAGGTGGGCAGGTTGAAGATGCCGACGCCGATGATGCTGCCGACGATGAGCGCGATCGCCGTGGTGAGACCGAAGCGGTGCCCTGCCTCGCCGGAGGGACGTGTGTCCTGGCTCGTTGATTGGGTCGTCCCGGTCATGGTTCCCCCCTAGGCCCGCGCGGTGCGTTCCGCCGGACCGGCTCAGTGGCCGAGTGTCGCGACGAGGATGGCTTTGATGGTGTGCAGGCGGTTCTCGGCCTGGTCGAAGACGATGCTGGCGTGTGATTCGAAGACCTCACCGGTGACTTCCAGGCCGCTGGTCATGCCGGTGTGTTCCATCATCTCGCGCCCGACCGTGGTGTTCGGATGATGGATGCCGGGCAGGCAGTGCATGAACTTGACCCGCGAGTTGCCGGTTGCCTGGAGCAGTGACGCATTGACCTGGTACGGGGCCAACAGTTTCGTCCGGTCGGTCCATACGTCCTTCGCTTCGCCCATCGACACCCAGACATCGGTATGGATGAAGTCGACATCCGTTACGGCTTTCTTCGGGTCCTCGGTGATCGTGATGCGGGCGCCGGTTCGGGTGGCGATCTCTTCAGCGAGGTCGACGACGTCCTTGGGTGGTGCGAGTTCGGCCGGCCCGGCGAGCCGCACGTCGCTGCCCATCAAAGCGCCCATGGTCAGCAGCGACCGGCCCATGTTGAATCTGCAGTCGCCGACGTATGCGTAGGCGATGGCGTCGTAGGGTTTGTGGCTCGACTCGTGCATCGTGAGGAAATCGGCGAGCATCTGGGTCGGGTGCCATTCGTTGGTCAGGCCGTTGTATACCGGGACGCCCGCGTGCTCGGCCAGTGTCTCGACATCGGTCTGGTTGTTACCGCGATACTCGATACCGTCGTACATGCGGCCGAGGACGCGCGCCGTGTCGGCGATCGATTCCTTGTGCCCGAGCTGCGAGCCGGAGGGGTCCAGGTAAGTGACGTGTCCGCCTTGGTCGAATGCCGCCACCTCGAACGCGCACCGCGTCCTGGTGGAGGTCTTCTCGAATATGAGGGCGATCTCCTTTCCCTCGAGGCGCTTGACTTCAGTTCCGGCGTACTTGGCCTGCTTCAACGCCGCGGAGAGCTCCAGCAGGTACCGCAACTCGCGCGGCGAGAAGTCGATCTCCTTCAAGAAGCTGCGGTTCCTCAGATTGAACGCCATATTTACTCCTGCCCCTGGGGCTCAGAACGCGGCGTCGCGTTCGAGCGGACATGTCATGCAATGCGAACCGCCACGACCCCGGCCCAACTCGAAACCCTCGATGGTGATCACTTCGATCCCCGCCTTACGCAGCGCCGTGTTGGTACCGACGTTGCGCTCGTACGCGATCACCACACCTGGTTCCAGGGCGACCACGTTGTTCCCGTCGTCCCACTGCTCCCGCTCGGCCGCAAAACCGTCGCCACCGGTTTCCACGACCCGCATCTTCGAAACTCCAAGAGCCCGGGCCATGACCTCGGGCAGCGTGCCTTGCTGCTCCTCGACGACCAGATCGTCCGGTGAGTCGCCCGGCAGGACCGCCCAGGTGCGAGCCCCGTACACGACTTGCGGGAACAGCGTCACGAGATCCCGATCGCACATCGTGATCACGGTGTCCAGGTGCATGTAGCTGCGGGACTTGGGCAGGTGCACGGCCAGCACCTGTCGGGCTGATCCCGCGCGCAGCAACGAGCGGGCGATCCACAACACGGCCTGCGGCGTAGTCCGTTCGCCCATGCCGATCATCACCGTGCCGTTGCCGATCGGTTGCACGTCACCGCCCTCGACATGGCAGCGGCCCCAGTTCTCGTCGGAGCCGCCCAGCCAGATGGGAAAATTCTCGGCGGCGAACATCGGGTGGAAGCGGTAGATCGCTTCGACGATCATTGTCTCGGGCATTCGAGCCGGTTTGGTCATCGGGTTCACGGTGACCCCGTCGAAGATCCAACACGACGGGTCGCGCTGGAACAAGAAGTTCGGCAACGGTGGCAACAGCATGGTCGTCGGATCCGCGGACTCCCAGACCAGTCCGACGTCCTGCCGAACGTCGCTCTTGGTCACCCCGCCGATCAGGAACTCTGCGACCTGAGCCGGCTCAGCCGTCTCGACCCATTCCCGGGCGCGCTGCGCCGCGGTGATCCCGACCTGCTTCTCGCTGAGGATGTGCTCGCACACCCAGCTCTTCACATCCGGCTTGACCAGCGCCTCAGCGAGCAGCCGCTCAGCCTCGAACACCTCGACTCCGCGCTCACGCATCACCTCGCAGAACATGTCGTGCTCGGCCTTCGCGCGCGTCACCCACAACACGTCATCGAAGAGCAGGTCGGCCGCGTTGGACGGCGTCAAACGGCTGTGTTCCAGACCTGGCCGATGAACCATGACCTTGCGCAGCGTGCCGACCTCGGAATGGACGCCGAACGGCATGGCAGTCTCCTTAGCTAGTTTCGGCCGGGGATGTTTCGAACTCGACTCCGTCCACCTCGCTAGATATGACCGTGCCGGCGGCCGTCGAGACCATCTGGTCGATGTCTGCCAGGGCGCCGATGACCGCAGGACGGCCCGATGCGCGCGCGAACTCGCACGCGGCGATGATCTTCGGCAGCATCGATCCCGGCGGGAACTCCGACCTGTACCGCTCGAGTATCACGTCAGGATGTGCCCGCCGGATGAACCGCTGCTTCGGCGTTCCGAACCCGATGAACGCGCCCGGTGCGTCCGTCGCCATGATCAGGACGTCCGCGTCGACATCGCGCGCGAGCAGGCCGCTCGCGTGGTCCTTGTCGATGACCGCTTCGACGCCGACCAGCTGCTGCCCGGCGCGATACACCGTGGGAATGCCGCCGCCGCCGGCGCAAATCACCACACATCCCTTATCGAGCAGCCACCGGATCGGACGATTCTCGAAGATCCGCTTCGGCGCCGGTGACGGCACGACCCGTCGCATGCTCTCGCCGTCGAGCTTGAACGCCCACCCCCGCTCGACCGCGAGCTTCTGCGCTTGGTCGTTGTCATAAAGAGGGCCGATCGGCTTGGACGGATCACCAAACGCCGCATCGCCCGGGTCGACCTCGATCATCGTCAGCAACGCCGCAAGAGGTTTCTCGAACGGCAGCCGGTTACCCAGTTCCTGCTCGATCAGGTAACCGATCATTCCCTGCGTCTCGGCACCCAACACATCCAGTGGCGAAGGTGATGCCTCCGCGTACGCCGCCTCCTCCAGGGCCAGCAAACCGATCTGCGGACCGTTGCCGTGCGAGATCACCAACTCGTGGTGGCTCGCGATCGGCGCAAGATGATCACACGCCAGCTGCACGTTCGCGCGTTGATTCTCCGTCGTCATGGGCTGCCCACGACGCAGTAGCGCATTCCCGCCCAACGCGACGACGACCCTCATCCGAGTCCCTCCACGACCCCGCGGGCGATCATGAAATCTATGGCGGTGTCGATCAAGTATTGACAGCAGACGCGGAAGTGTCCACCAGGCGCTCGCTACAAGCGGTACAAATCCACCCAAAACCCGGTCTGCCGTCGGCGGTTCGTTATCGCCAATTCAGGCAGTCGTCACCTGCGCCTGATGGCGCGGTCGCGGAGCGCCGTCCGTATTCTCAGCACGTTCGATGATGGGGGACCGGTGCGACTCGACGATTACGAGGCCCTGAGCTTCGACTGCTACGGCACGCTCATTGATTGGGAGGCCGGCATAGCCGCGGTGTTGAGCAGCTGGGCGGTGCGGCGGGGTCTCGACCTGAACGAGGAGGCGCTGTTGCGGCTCTTTTCCGTTCACGAGGCGCGAGCCGAGGTGGCGCATCCCGGAGATCTCTACCCACGGATTCTGGCGCGCAGCATGCGTGGCCTCGGCGCCGAGCTCGGGGCGGAGGTGAGCGACGCGGACGCCGAGGCGTTGGCGCGCTCGGTCGCGGACTGGCCGGCGTTCGAGGACTCGCATGATGCGTTGACGCGGCTCAGCACGCAGTACAAGTTGATCATATTGTCCAACGTCGACCGAGCTTCGTTCGCCGCGTCGAACCGTCGCCTCGGCGTGGAGTTCACCAGCATCGTCACGGCGCAGGACGTCGGCTCCTACAAACCGTCGCAGCGCAACTTCGACGCACTGCTGGCGCAGGCCACACGGCTCGGCATCGGTGCGGGCAAGCTACTCCACGTCGCGCAAAGCCTGTTCCACGATCATGTCCCGGCGAAGCGGGCCGGGCTGCCGACGGTCTGGATAAACCGCCGTCATGACCGACCCGGCTGGGGCGCGACACCGGCTCCGGCTGGTGACGTGATCCCGGATTGGGAGTTCCCGTCGATGGCCGCGTTCGCCGCAGCGGCAGACGGGTGACGCCGAGACGCGAGGGCAGCACGGACCGACTGGCGCTAGCATGGACATGCACGCCCTCACGCGGCCGGGACGTTGTTCGGTTGCGGCAACCGCTCGCTGCGGTCGCCCAGCCGCTCGTCAATCGGTGGCTCGGGGTGGCCGCAATGGGCGGCCGGTCCCGCGGTGTCGATCTCGCAGGGTTGGATGGGCCGGCGCGATCTTGGAGCAGCCGCCCCCGGCCTGGCGAATATCCGTCGCGCGGCTGCGGGTAGGTGTGCGGAATCTCGCCGTTGCTGGGCGTTCCGAGGAGGAGTCTGTGGCTGGGTCAGGCCGGCGTCGGATGGGCGCCCGGCGTGCCGCTTCGGGTAAGCCGCGACGCGTACCCGTTGCGGAGGACGTCATCTCGCTGCTGGCCCGCACCGTCCGTGAGGTGCAAGCGGCTGTCGAGCGCGGCCGCGTGACGCCAGCAGTGCGCACGAAGTTTCAGGTCGTGGCACTGCTAGTGCGTGAGGAACACGCGCGGGTCCAGGGGAGCGCTAGCAGCGCAACCCGCCGTGCCGAGCAGCAGAAGCGCCTGGACGGGATCGCGACGATCCTGGCGAGGACCGCCGTGCGCGACCCGGCGCTGCTCGCGCTTCTCGCCGAGGACGCCGTCGTCTCCGACGCGGCCAGGTTGCTCAAGCGGGAGATGCTGAGCTCGGTGGGTATCGAACCGGCGCCGGAGCCGAGCGAGCCTGCGGCCGCTTCCGGCAGTACCGAGCGTCGGGTGGTGCCCCGCTCGGTCGCCACCCGGAAGCTCGCCACCCCGTTCCTCGCCCCCGATTTCTCCTCGGTCCGGCCGAGCACGGCGGGTCCGCGCCGGCTGGCCGGGTGGGAGCTGCTCAACCCGCTCTTCAGCTCCTTCGAACGCGCCGCGGGCGGAGCCCCGGCGTGCATGGCCCTGCCGGCACCGGCACCGCAGCACCTGCCGGGAAACCGGGAGCTGATGCCCCACCAGGCGCAGCTGGTCGCCGCAGCCGCGGCCGGCCACCGGAGCTTCCTGCTGGCCGACGAGCCGGGCCTGGGCAAGACGGCGCAGGCGCTGCTTGCCGCGGAGGCGGCGAACGCCTATCCGCTGCTGGCGGTCGTGCCCAGCGTCGTCAAGACCAACTGGGCCCGGGAGGTCGGACTGTGGACGCCGCACCGCTCGGTCACCGTGGTGCACGGCAACGGTGACACCGTCGACGGCTACGCCGAGATCGTGGTGGTCAACTACGAGGTGCTCGACCGCCATGTCGGCTGGTTCGGTGACTTCGGCTTCCGCGGCATGGTCGTCGACGAGGCGCACTTCATCAAGAACAAGGCCTCCCAACGCTCGCGGCACGTCCTGGACCTCTCCGAACGTATCCGCTCCCGCACGGCGCGTCCCTTGCTGATGGCCCTGACCGGCACCCCGCTGATCAACGACATCGACGACTTCCGGGCCATCTGGCAGTTCCTCGGCTGGATCGACGAGACCGAGCCGCGCGCCGAACTGCTGGACGCGCTCGAGGAGACCGGCCTGACGCCCGCG
>JAJKIB010000232.1 GCA_021154745.1 Mycobacterium sp. | reverse complement strand
CCCGCAGCGGCCACCTCGATCCGCCGCACGTGGTAGCCGAAATCGATGTCGGCGTCCTCCCGCCACATCGGGCGTCGACCGGCATGACCGACGCGCGGAGCACCACGTTAATTCAGCGTCCCGCGAGTTCTGCGAGTGCTTGGCGGGCGGATATGACCTCCGTCATGCGAAGAGCGGATTCTCCCGCATATAGGGCCGTCCGATCGACCCAGCTTGGCGGCATGCCACGCATTGGCGCCAGGGGTGTGAAAAGCGGTAGCCGCGGGGTTTGAAGTCGCCCAATGGCAGTGGGTGTGGGTGCTGGGAGGGGAACCGACCAGATTGTGCGATCCGGAAGCTTGGCTATTACCCCGCTGGGCGCATTGATCAATCGGGGCACGAGCTTGACGGTTCCGTCGCTGTGACACCATCGTTCGGTCGCGGCATTCGCAACGACCCGATGCGGTGCCGGCCAAGACAGGCCGAATAGTGTTGTCCGGTAAGTCTTGTCGGCTGCCAAAACGCGGCGCTGATATTCGGGATGTGCGCCGGATTCATGCGTCAACAGGAATCGTGTCCCGGCGATTACGCCGCTAGCGCCCGCTTCAAGCGCCGATCGGGTATCAGCTGCGGTTGCGATCCCGCCAGCGAGGAGCACGGGGCATCCTCCACAAATTTTGAGCACATTCGGTAGCAACTCCAACGCAGGGATTTCGCCGCATAGATGTCCCCCGGCTTCGCCTCCTTGGGCGATGAGCGCGTCAACTCCCCAATGAAGCGCCTCACGCGCCCGTCGCTCGCTGCCGACCATGGCGATCACGAATATGCGGGCGTCTTTGAGTTGCTGCACTAGCGCACGATCGCCCCCGAATGCCACCACTGCGACATCGATTCGCGATTCAACGCACACCTCGACGTGGTGGCGGCGCACGAAGGGCATAAGCAGATTTACCGCCACTGCGCGGCCGGGTGCACCATCACGAATAAAACCGATGGACTGACACAGTTCTGCGGGGGGAACCAGACCTAGGGTGCCCAATCCTCCTGCGGCAGCTACTGCCGCGGCTAGCTGAGCGCCGGCAAGGCCCCCGCCCATGCCAGCTTGGCCGACTGGCACGTCAAGTCGCAGCCGGTCCCTCAGATCCATACGACCACGGTAGCAACGAAGGTGCTCGGTGGCTCAGACGTCGCCCCGAAACAACATAGCCTTTGAGCTGCACAGACGCGGTGAATCGGCGGCGTATTGACCAGCGTGGTCTTCCCACCGCACCAGTTGCTACGGCTCTCAACCTTGGGTGCCTGCCGGAGCCTCTGCGGTACGCAGACGCCTACGTTTCTTCACTTCGACGACCGCAACCGACGGTTCTAGCGAACCGGATTATCTCGCAAGGCGCGCGCTACGGTTCCACACAGGTTCTGCGACGAACTGCTGGGTGGCGGCGGCGGTTTCAACCACGGGAATGTCCTAACGATGGAAGAGGATTGGATGCCCACGTCGTCAGGACAGAAAAGGGGCCGCGGACCGGGCGCGACCCCTCCAAAATCCTCCTAAGGGTACCTACTCCGGTGCGATTGATGAGATGGATGCTGGAGCTCCAAACGCCGACTCATACGCCGACTCCATCTCCGCCGCGGCGGTTGCGCCCTCGTCCGCCAGCCTTGTGCTGACCTCGGTCGAAACGATCATCGAATACGCCTGGGCGAGCTGAAGCAACTTTAAGTCGCTGGCCTTTCGCGCTTGGTCTCGTATTGCTGTGAGCAGTTGTTCGGCGGCTTGGTCCGCTAGCTCTTTGAGGTCGGCCATGTTCCCTCCTATCAGACTCGTTGCCGCAGAAGCGCGGCAAGGTCGACGCTACTCGCCGCAAGAGGTGTGGTTCTGCCGAGCGACCCGCAGGAGCTTATTGCTTGCGACTGTTGTGCACGCATCGCGTTCTGATCGACCTTGCGTCGGCTCCAACGCCTCCCATTGCTCGCGCAGATACCCGTCGCGCCAGAGTCCCGGAATCGTCGAGGGTGACGAGACGAAGTGTGTTCATGGACACCGACCGAGGGTTGTGCGTGGCGAGATGGCGCAGGCATCCATCGCGGCGGGGCCTTGCCGAGCAAGCCGACGGATTCCGCGCGATGGCGGCCCTCGATCAGGCGTGAACCCATGAACCCGGCCAGTGTGATTAGTAGCATTAGTCACCCACTCGTTGTTGGCGGAGAAATGTTGAACACAACACGTGCCCCGTTGGGGTCGTGGCCTTCCGGATGTCGATGAGGGAAAGGGCTTAGGTGTGCGAACCCAGTCTGAGCTATCTCCCTGGCTGATGATCGCCATCGGATTCGTATTTTTCGCTGCCATCAGCACCTGTTGCCGGTTTGGCCTCAGGGGGCTGGCTTCGCCGGAACGAAGTGCTCAGTTGGAAGAACACGCCGGCAAGCTGCTCGGTGTGTTTGGGGCAACTTTCGCGTTCCTGGTCGGCTTTGCTATCACGATCACCTGGTCGGCGGTGGGCGCTGGCCAGGACGCGGTCGACCTCCAGGCATCCTCAGCGCAGCAACTTTCTTGGGCCGCGAGTCAGATCCAGGACCAAGCCGGGGCCGCCGAGGTCAACGGCAATCTACGCAACTACCTGGACACAGTTGTGAACAAGGATGGGCGAGCGCTTGCGGATGGAAATTTCACTGCGCTGCCCTCTGCCGAAACATTCGACACGCTGCAGAACAGTGTGCACCGAGTGGCATCCGGGCACGCGAACGCGGACCCGGTGGCGAGCGGAATGGTGTCGGCGGCTGCATCGTTGACCGCCGCCCAAAGCAAGGTAACTGCGGTAGCGCAGCGATCGCTTCCGATTATCCTGATTGCGCTTATCGTCTTGTCCGGGGCGCTGCTGGCGGCCACGGTGGGCATGTCTGCCCTGACGGTGAAACCGCCCTACCTCATGTATGCCTGGGCGTTCCTCGCTGCAGTGTCTGTCGCCGTGGTGTTGATGATGGACTTCCCCTTCAGTGGTGGAATCACTGTCAACCTCGGACCACTGCGTGTTGCTGCCGGCTCCATTTAGCGCTACAAGCCGCCAGGCTGATCCGCCGGGCCGCTCATCACCACTGCTCTCACTCGATGAGGTGCTCACGGTCCGACGCGAACGCGAGGCGATGGTCCGCCACGTCGTGATCGCTCACCGACGAGCAACTCGCCACCGAAGTGACTCATGCCGAGCCAGGCTGGCCCCGGGTGGAGAACGTTCCGTTCAAGGAATGTCTCCGCATCGTCATCAACGAGGAATAGGAGCACCGGCTCTATGCCGAACGTGATCTGGCCTCACTGGAGACAGCCCGCCCTCCTGAAGCACCGAATAGTGCCAAATCGATATGCAGCGTTACCGCTCGTCTTATAGATGAAACAACCGCGCTTGGGATTCCGGGACCAAACCACCGCCCACCGGCACAGCCGCCGATCTGCTCGAGTACGACGGGGTGCGCGGGCGGGGCGCGCAGGAGGAGTATGCAAGGGGTGGGTGACATTTCGGTGGTCGGCTGCGTTGGGTCGGTGATCGTGGCGACTCGCGGCGAGGCGGGCGCCGGCGAGGTCCTACTGAACGTCGGGGGGTCGAAGGAGGCTTACCTTGCCTGGTCGGACCAGCCACTACCAAGGGGTACCGAGGTATTGGTGATCGACGTCCGTGGTGCGCGCACCGTCCTGGTGGAACCATGGCCTGGCTCGGATTTCTTCTCATCGAGTCCCTGACTACGAGAATGCAAGGAGCCCAACATGTTCGGTTACAGAGTGCCTGCACCGGATCAGGCGATGCTGATATCCGGCGGGCGGGCCGCGGGCAACGCCCCGTTCCGTGTGGTGACCGGTCACGGCGCTTTCATCATGCCGTTATTGCGAAAGGTTCGGTTCCTCACCTTGGCGATGTGTGAAGCCGAGGTGGCGGAAAAATGTGTCACCCAGCAGGGGATCACGTTGAACGTGCGAGCGGTCATCGCCTTCAAGGTCGGCAATGACAGCGAAAGCATCGTCAGCGCCGCGCAACGCTTCTTATCGGATCAGAACCAGATGTCGATCCTCACGGGACGAATCTTCGCCGGCCACCTGCGATCGATCATCGGATCGATGACCGTCGAGCAGATCATCAGAGAACGGCAGAAGCTGGCCACCGAGGTCCTCGATGGTTCCAAGCAGGAGATGGTCAAGATCGGGCTGACCGTCGACGCCCTGCAGATCCAGTCCATCGACGACGGCCAACTCGGCTACATCCTGGCGATGTCGGCGCCGCACAACGCGGCCATTCAGCAGCAGGCGCAAGTGGCTCAGGCGCAGGCGAATCAGGCCGCGGCCGAGGCCGAGCAGGAGTCGCAACGCAACCAGGCCCAGTTCGCCCGGCAGACCGCGATCGTGCAGGCGAAGTACAAGGCCGAAGTCGACAAGGCACAGGCCGAAGCGGCCCAGGCGGGACCGCTGGCCCAGGCGCAGGCCCAGCGGGAAGTGCTCGCGATGCGCACCGAGTTGGCGCAGCGCGCCGCAGAGCTGCGTCAGCAGGAGCTGGTCGCCGAGGTGGTCAAGCCGGCCGAGGCGGAGGCAGAACGCGTCCGGATCCTCGCGGTCGCCGACGCCGAGAAGATGAAGATCCAAGCCGAAGCGGCGGCCTCGCACAACCGGGTCGCCCTGGACCGGATGCTGATCGACCAGCTGCCCGAAATCGTCAAACAGGCCGCCCAGGGTCTGTCTGGGGCAAACCTGACAGTCCTCAACGGCGCCGACGGGCTCGGCCAGATAGCCACTGGCCTCGTCGGACAGGGGTTGGCAATCTTCGATTCTCTGCGTGGCGGACTGGGTCAACAGGCGCCGGGCGACGGGTCCGAGCAGACCCGACTCGACCCGCCGCGCAACGGCCAGCCCTGAGCAAGCCGAACAGCAGTTGCCGATTGCGCAGCGGTGGTTGGGCCGCCGGTGTTTCCGATGGGGCGGTAACGAAGCCGCACGACACGTACTATCATTTTGTAGTACAATCGTTCGCGTGGCTGACGTGCCCGTGCGAGAGCTGAACCAGAACACCGCCGGCGTGCTCGCCCGAGTGAAAAAGGGAGAACCGATCAACATCACTGACCGCGGCAACGTGGTCGCCCGGCTGCTCCCGGCAGAGGACCACCCGCTGTCCGAACTGATCGAGTCCGGCAAGCTTCACCCCGCCGCCGTCACCGGCCCGGCGCCGCGGCCATCCGGCCCGGTGAATACCGACCAGGAGGCCGGCCAGCTGTTGCGAGAGTTACGGGACTCCGAGCGCTACTGATGATTTACCTCGACACATCGGCCCTGGTGAAGCTGGTACGCCGAGAACCAGAAAGCGCTGCGCTCGCGGACTGGCTGGACGCCCGAGCGCCAACACCATGGGTGTCCTCGATGCTGATCGAGGTTGAGCTTCCTCGGGCCCTGCGCCGCACGGATCCCACGCTGCTGGCGGATGTGCCCGCGACGGTCGCGCGGGTGGCCCGCTATGAGATCGATGACGTGGTCCGCGCCGCGGCCGCCGCATATCCCGATCCGAACCTGCGCTCTCTCGACGCGATTCACCTCGCCACCGCTCGCGCTGTGTTCGGTGGCCAGCTAGCCGCTTTCGTCAGCTATGACGAGCGCCAACTTGACGTCGCCGCGACCCTGGGTCTACCCATTGACAGCCCCGGTCGAAGCGCGCAGCTGAAGTGACCGGCCAGTTTGAGGCCGAAACCGGTGACGGCCCCACATATCTTCGCGGGTGCGTTGCCGCTCAACCGTCCCCGACATGAACCCGCTTGACGCAGGCAACGGATGGTCGGCTTGACGGACGAAGAGCGACTCACCGCTGGTCGTTAACAATGCTTATGCCAAGCGAAGTCTTCATATCCTTTATCACGTTGTGCGGCAATGTGATTCGTTTCGAATGGCTCGTCGGTTACGGCCCGCATCGTCCGTGAGCGCGACGGCGTCGCATTACTGCTCGACCGGCTGTATCTCTGCAGCCGGCGCCATGTGGCTCGGGCCTGCCAGATGTCGAAACCAGCATCACCGCCGACATCCGCTGCGCGTCGATGCCGCCATTGGTTGCGATCTGCGGCTGCGGTGATTGCGGGTGCGGCCGACTTCAACATGACCTTCCGCGACTGCTGGTTCTAACAGCGCGAACGATCGCCGCAATGCCGGCACCGGCGAGGATCGAAAACGCCAGCGCCAGAACCCAATCCCCCACCTGCTGGTACACGGTATCGACCGATCCGAGCGGAACGCTCACCACGATTACGCCCCGATAGTTCGACGGGCACCAGGCGAGTTGGCTGCCCCGCGCGTCGAAAGCCGAGCTGTCGCCGGACAACCCGGCGTGCACGCCCGGGCGGCCCACCTCGACGGCGTGTATCGCGACCTGGCTGGCCAACTGCGGCTGGGCCCAACTTCCCTGGAACGTCGAGGTGGAACTCTGGTAGGCCAACAGCTGAGCGCCCAGCTACACCTCGCGGCGGGGCAGGTCGGAAAAGTTCGCCTCGTAACTGATGAGCGGCCCGAGCGTGAGCGAGGCGGCGTGCAGTACGCCCGGGTGACTGCCGCGCCGCCGGTCCTGCGCTGCTGCCTTGGTGTGACGGGTGATCCAGCCGAGCAGCGGGCGCAGCGGCACATACTCGCGAAGGGCACCAGCCGAACCTTGCGGTATGCGCCGAGTGATCCGTTCGGTCCAATGAGCACCGATGTCTG
>JAJKIB010000231.1 GCA_021154745.1 Mycobacterium sp. | reverse complement strand
GCAGACGACCCCCGCTTCTCCGACGTGCTACCGCTGATCGAAAACGCGCAAGCGGCAGTCGAACTCATCACCGAGTCGATCCGCAGCAAGCCATTCGAGTACTGGCGCAAACACCTCAAGACGATGAAGGGGCAGTGGGCTCCTTTCCAGAGCTTCATCGACCTCGGCGGCGACGAGCAGGCGATCGCCAACGACATGATCGTCGAAGTCGAGGCCGGCGACGGAGGGAAGCCGTTCAAGGTCGTTCGCGGACCTGTCCAGTTCAACCACGAGCCTCTCGTCACCACGCGGGCCCCACAGGCGTCCGAGCACACCGAGATCGTGCTCATGGAACTCGGCTTGGATTGGGACCGGATCGAGGAACTCAAGGACTCCGGCGCCATCGCCTAATCCCCGCGAGCGTGCGTGTCTGTGCACCGACACACCGTCCTGGGCGTACGTTTTGCGCACCTTCGCAACCCGCGAACGTGCGGGCCGCGGCGCAGCGGCGCAGTGACGCGGTCGGGATCGTTGTGCACTTCGGTGGACGCGATGCCCTTTTGGCACGCAAAGCCTGACGACAGCGGGTGGTCCTTGTCGGGGCGCAGTGCGAGGAGTCGCCCGTCCTCGACGGTGGCGATCATGCCGCACAGCGGTTCGCAGATGCGGCAGAACGTGGGCTTGTGCTCGATCACCACCCGACCAATCTGTAACGATTACAGTTACTTCGTCGCTTTCGTCGTTGGACAGATCCGACGAGGTCGACATGGTCAGCGCTATAGCGTGGTCTCGTGCGGTGGATCGTCGACGGCATGAACGTGATCGGATCCCGTCCCGACGGGTGGTGGCGCAACCGCAACGGTGCGATGGCCCGGTTGGTCGACCGACTCGAGCAGTGGGCGGCCACCGACGGAGCCGACGTAACCGTGGTGTTCGAACGCCCGCTGTCGCCACCGATCGAATCGTCGGTGATCACCGTCGCACATGCTCCGCAGGCGGCGGCCAACTCGGCCGACGATGAAATCGTCCGGCTGGTGCGTGCCGACGCCCACCCCGAGGAGATTCGCGTGGCAACCTCGGATCGAGCGCTCTCCGAGCGCCTCGAGGCAGCCGGCGCGTCCGTGTTCCCGGCTGAGCGCCTGCGCAACCTCATCGATCCTCGTTGAACATGGTCGCAGGGCATACTGTAAGTTTTACAGTTGCTATATGCTCTGAGCGCACACCACGGAGGATCACGTCATGCAGAAGGCGTTGGCGCCTGAGATTTCGACCTGGCCCGACAAGAATCCACAGCTGATCGGCAGCCGCTGCGGCAGCTGCGGCGCCACGGCGTTTCCCGCCCAGTCCCGCTGCCCGAAGTGCAGTGTCGGCGAGATGTCGGAGGTGCTGCTGCCGCGGCGCGGAACTCTCGTGGCATGGACGACGCAGGGCTTCCCGCCAGGGCCGCCATACAAGGGCCCAACCGGTAAGGACTTCGTGCCGTTCGGCGTCGGGCTGGTTCAGCTCGAGGACGTCATCCGTGTCGAAGGCAGGCTCACCGAAAACGACCCGGCCAAGCTGGAGTTCGGCATGGACGTCGAGCTGACGATGATTCCGTTCACCACTGACGACGACGGCGACGAGATCGTCACGTTCGCCTTCAAACCCGTCTAGAGAGGATTGCCGCATGAACGACGTGGCCATCATCGGCGTGGGCCTGCACCCGTTCGGACGCTTCGAGGGCAAGTCCGCGATGGAGATGGGCGTCGACGCCATCTTCTCGGCGGTCGTCGATGCCGGTGTGGAGTGGAAGGACATTCAGTTCGCAACCGGCGGCAGCTGGACGGTCGCCAACCCGGACGCGATCGTCGGCATGGTCGGGTTGACCGGCATCCCCTTCACCAATGTGTTCAATGCGTGCGCCACCGCAGCCAGCGCCGCCAAGGCGTGCGCCGATGGAATCCGGGTGGGCGACTACGACATCGGCATCGCCATCGGCCTGGACAAGCATCCGCGTGGCGCCTTCACCGAAGACCCTGCTCTGGTCGGCATGCCGTCCTGGTACGCCGAGAATGGGCAATACCTCACGACACAGTTCTTCGGCATGAAGGCCAACCGCTATCTCCACGACCACGGCGTATCGCAGGAAACGCTGGCCAAGGTTGCGGCCAAGAACTTCCGCAATGGCGCGCTGAATCCGAATGCGTTCCGGCGCAAGCCGATCCCCGAGGAGGACATCCTCAACTCGACCATTCTGAACTACCCGCTGACCCAATACATGTTCTGCGCGCCCGACGAAGGCGCCGCGGCGGTGGTCATGTGCCGCGCCGACATCGCGCACCGATACACCTCGAAGCCGGTCTATCTGCGGGCCGTCGAGGTTCGTACCCGCCGCTACGGCGCGTACGAGGTGAACACCACATTCGCGCCGGTCGACGAAGACGTCGCACCGACCGTGTACGCGGCAAGGGCGGCGTTCGAAAAGGCTGGCGTCTCACCGGAAGACGTCGACGTGATCCAGCTGCAAGACACCGACGCCGGCGCGGAGATCATTCACATGGCCGAGTGCGGCTTCTGTGCCGACGGTGAGCAGGAAAAGTTACTTGCCGACGGCGCAACGGAAATCACCGGTTCAATGCCGGTCAACACCGACGGTGGGCTGATCGCCAACGGTGAGCCGATAGGCGCTTCAGGACTGCGGCAGATCCACGAGATCGTCCGGCAACTCCGCGGCGAGGCGGACGAACGCCAGGTACCCGGCGAGCCGAAAGTTGGCTTCACCCAGTTGTACGGCGCCCCCGGGACCGCCGCGGCCGCGATTTTGACGAGGTGATGACGACGCAGTTCACCGGTGCGCCGATCTTCGACGCCGACCAACACATGTACGAGACACCTGACTCGCTGACAAAGTGCCTGCCCGAGATGTTTCCGTGACCATTGCGGCTGTTCTCGGCGTTGAGGAGTCCCTGCGCGGCCAGCTGCGCATCGCACTGAACAACGGTGTCACGAAAGAGGAGATCGTCGAGGCTTTCATCCAGATCGAAGCGTATGCCGGTGCGGCGCGGGCCTTCGCGAGCTATCAGTTGGCTCAAGAGGTTTTCGCCGAGTCGACATAGAACTGCGCCGCGCGCCGTATCGACTCCGCGGCGGGACGAGGCTTCCATCCGAGTTCTCGCATCGCCTTGCCGTGATCCGCCGGCGACGTCGTGTACAGCAGCCGCGCCCCGGTCAGATTTATCGGAAGGTCACGTCGCAGTAGTCGACTCACGAAGTTCGCCACATGGCCGCCCGCACGCAACGCCACCAGGGGCAGACCCAACCGTGGCGGTTTGGCACCGACCGCGGTTGCCGCTGTTTCGAACATCTCCCGCATGGACATGTAGGTTTCCGAGATGATGTAACGCTCACCTATCCGCCCACACTCGCCGGCAAGCAAGAACGCCTCGGCCACATCCTCCACGCCGACAACCTCGGTCGCCACGCCCTTGACGTACACCGGGATCTTTCCCAGGGCGGCCATCTTCACCATCAAGCCTTGATGTGGCTGCCAATCCCGTGGGCCGTACGGGTTCGATACGCACATCGCGACGGCCGGCAGTCCCCGCTCTCGTGCGTATCGAAGCACCATGTCCTCGGCTTGGCGGCGAGACTCGATATACGGGCCACCTATGTCGTGCCAGTTGAACGGGTCGTCTTCGGTCGCAGCGCGACCCTCGCCCAGCGCGATGGTGCCGATGGTGCTGCAGAAGACGAACCGGTGAAGATCGGCTTTCGTTGCGAGATCGAGGACGCGCCGCAGGCTCTCGACGTTGGTTTGGTACAGCGGGGCGGGATCGCGCAGGTAAAACCTGGTGTCGACGATGCAGTAATACACGACATCACGGTCTGACATCGCTGCGCGCAGCGCTTCCGTGTCGCGAAGGTCTCCGTAGCAACGTTCGACGTCGAGATCGTCGATAGCCACCGTCGAGCTGGACTTGCGCAGATACACCCGCACATCGTCGCCCCGCTCGGCGAGCTTTCGGGTGACATGAGACCCGACGAACCCGCTGGCGCCCATCACGAGTGCTTTGCGCTGGCTCGGTGGTGTCGTATCCATGCTTCCCTTCGGTTGCGAGCGTGCACAAAATAGCGAGAACTACCGGCGCGTCGGCCGCAGACACGCACGCTCGCGCTACGAAGCTTTCTTCTGCACCGGCGGTGCGTACGCCGGCTTGCCCAGCCCCAGCACGTACTGGGCGATCATGTTGCGGAACACCTCGAGGGTGCCGCCGTAAATGCCCACCAGCGGTGCGAAGCGGTAGACGTACTCGGCGGCGCCGTCGTCGGCGGCGCCGTAGGTGCCGACGGGCAGCGTCGCCGCGGTGCCGAGGATGTCCATCAGATCCGGCGAGATATCACGCATGGTCTGCGCCAAAGCCACGCGGCCAAATATCGAGGGCGCCGACAGTGAAGCTTCCATGCGAGCGACACTGCGGCCCAAGCGATATGCCACCGAACCGTCGTCGATGAGGCGGCGGCCGTTAGGATCCGTCTCGGTGACCTTCGCCGCGGCCTTGTCGACGGCGTCGGCCATGAAGCCCGCCTGATGCATCATGATGGACACATCCTGCAGCCCGTCCGAGGCCGCCTCGACATCTCCGTGTTCGACATTGAGCGGCTCACGCACCACTGTCCAGCCGTCATTCACGTCGCCGAGTCGGTACTTGTCGTCGACACGCACGTCGCTGTAATAGACGATGTTCGTGCGGTCGCCATCAATGGTGCGGATGCCTTGGATCTCGATTCCTGGCGAATCGAGCGGGACCAGAAACATGGTCAGGCTCTTGTGCTTTGGCGCATCCGGATCGGTGTTCGTGATCAAGAATACGTACTGGCAGTTGTGGGCTCCTGTGGTGAACATCTTCGAGCCGTTGATCACCCAGCTGTCGCCGTCACGTACGGCACGGGTCTTACAGGTGGCGACGTCCGACCCGCCCTCGGGCTCAGTGTAGCCGAGGCAGAGCCGAACGTGACCGCTGTAAACACGAGGCATCACTTCGGCTTTCAGTTCCGGTGAGCCGAATTTCTCCACGGACCGCGCGATCATCGCGGTCGTGCCAGAGGTCACCCATGGCACGTGAGCTCGTCGCTTCTCGAGTTGCCAAATGCGATTCCGGAGGCGGTTGAAGCCGCCCTCGGATTCCGGTTTCCATTCGCGGGCCAGGTATCCGGCCGCGCCCAGCGCCAGATGCACGCCTTCGTCGAAGTTGTCGCCGGTCTCCCGATCACGCCGGATGACGTCCTCGGTGACGTGCGTGCGCAGGAAGTCGCGCGCCTCGTCCAGGAAGGCCTGGTCGTCGTCGGACAGCTGAACTCGTGAGAAATCCATTGGCTAGCCCCGTCCTTCGCGCTCGGCGACGATCTCGGCGATGTACTTGGCGCTGGCGCCGGGGTCGCCGCCGGCCAGTGCCCACCCACGGGCTCGAACCAGGTACGCGGTAGCGGCCGCCTCTGCCGAAACACCGAGCCCGCCTTGGACATGCACACACATCGTGGCGGCCTTGGATGCTTCCTCGGCCATGAACACGAACGCCGACGGCGCCAACTCCGGCCGTTCGTTGGGTTCGTTGTCCAAGAACCACGCCGCACGGCGGGCGAGATTTCGGCCACCCTGCACAGTGATGGCGATGTTGGCCAGGGGGTGCGAGATGCCCTGCAATGTCGAGATCGGCACACCCAGCGTGTAGCGCGTCTTGGCAAACTCCGCGGCGATGGTCATCGTCTCCTCGACGAGACCCACTAACGCGGCCGCGGTAAGTAGCCGCCACTCATCAAGCGCACCTTGGTATTCTGCCAATGCTTCGGCGCCGCTGGCCAGCACGGTGCGGCTGTCGGCCGATGCGGGATCGACCCACGCCATCGGCAGCCTGCCGATGTTGTCCACCTTTGCCGGACGCGTGCCAAACGTCAGCCGCACAATGTCTTGGCCGTCGCGTATGACGATCTGGTCGGCGATCGATCCCGTAGGAATCAGCCTGACGCCGGACACGTTGTCGTGCCGCGGGTCGAATGCGGCCAGCTGCTTGCCAGTGACGACGTCGGCCTCCAGGGCCCCCAAGCTGGCGAGCAACCTCGCGGCGCAGACGTGGTCGATCCATGGCACCGGCGCAAGCGAGCGGCCGATCTCTTCGGCCACCAAACTGAGGTCGACCAGCGTCGCCCCGTCCCCGCCACTGGATTCCGGCAACGCCATTGTCGTCGCCCCCATTGCGCACATGCGTTCCCACAGGCTCTTGTCGAAGCCCGACTCCTCGGCTGCCCGCACCGTTTCAATCGAACAGTGTGTCTTGAAGAAGTCCTTGTAGGCGGCCTGCAGTGCCTCATGGTCCTCGGTGAGGCTGTAATCGAGTCTGCGCAGTTCGTAACGATCCATCAGTGCTCCTGTTTGCCGCCGAAGAAGAATTCTTGCGCATTGTTGTAGAGATAGTTGTCGAGTACGTCGGCGGGCAGATCCAGCGCAACGGCCTCGGGAACGACGCGGCGCATCTTGAGCACCGGCCAGTCCGACGCATAGATCACCTTGTTGGATCCGCGGGTCCGCATGTAATGCAGAAGGCTTTCGGGCAGCTGCTTGGGCGACCATGCCGACGTCATCAGACGCAGGTTCTGGTACTTGATCATCAGCCGGATGGCGACGTCCCACCACGGGTCGGCGCCGTGGATCATGCATAGCTTGAGCTCGGGGAAGCGCACGCAGACCCGGTCGAGATGGATCGGGTTCTGCACTTCACCCGGAATCGGCGGGCCCGGAATGCCGGTGTTGATGCACAGCGGCAGTTCGAGCTCGGCGCACTTCGTGTAAAGCGGGTAGTACACCGCATCACTGGGCGGATATCGACCATCTCCCCAGAAGCTCGGCCCCACAACGGTATACGCGACTGGTAGGTCCGCGGCAACCGCGGCGAGCTCCTTCAGCGCCGGTATCGGCCGCAACAGGTTCACGCCGCCCATCGCCAGCGCGAATCGGTCCGGCTTGGCTTCGACGAACTTGCGGGCGGTCACCGACGGTTTGGCGAGATTATCCATCAGAATGGCTTTCGCCACGCCCTGCTCGTCCATTTCGTCGAGAAGTTCGGCAAGGTCGACCGGCGCGAACATCGACTCCGGGCCCTTGAAGTAATCGTCGCGCACCTTCAGCATCCACGTGGGCTGCTTCTCGGTCTCGCCGAAGTGCACGTTGATCAGGCAGTCAATCGCTTTGTGCGTCGTGTCCGTCATACCGGGGCCTTCTGTGCCGCAACGCTTTTCGCCCACCGGTAGTCGGCCTTACCGTTGCCCAGCCGACGGACTTGCTCGACGAAAATGAACTCCTTGGGCGCCTTGAACCGTGCGAGCTGCGATGTGCAATGCGCATGCAGCGGGTCGTTGGTGACATCAACGCCGTCACGCAGCTCGACCAGCGCAACGACTTCCTGACCCCACCGCTCGCTCGGCCGACCGACCACCAACGCGTCGGCGATGGCGGGATGCGCGCGCAGGACCTCTTCGACTTCCTCCACGAACACTTTCTCCCCGCCGGTGTTGATGACCAGGGAATCGCGACCGAACAGACGCATCGTGCCATCGGATGCCAGCGAGCCGCGATCCCCGGAGATCACTACACGCTGTCCTTCGACGACGGGAAATGTCTTCTTGGTGGCGTCCGGATCATCGAAATATCCGAGCGGGATGCGGCCGGTGCGCGCCACATAGCCGATCTCCGCCTCGCCGGGCTGCAGGAACCGGCCGTAGTCCTCCGACACCACCAGCGCACCCTCGCGTAGCTCGAACGTGTCCTTCTCCGCCCCACGCTGACTGCGACCGAAGCCCACATTCCCCGTCTCCGACGATCCGTAGCCATTGATCAATGTGATCTGCGGCAGCAATTCCAGCAGCGCGCGTTGGTATTTCGGGTTCGTCGCCGCTCCCCCGGTACCGATCGCGAACATCGATGACAGGTCGTAAGAACCCCGCCGCAGCTCGTCCACCAGGGGCCCCGCGTAGGCGTCGCCGACCATCGTCATCATTCCGACCTTTTCGCGCTCCGCGGTCTCGAGCACGGCGGGTGGGTCGAATTTCGTCCTGTCGTAGAGGACCACTGGCAGGCCGTTGAGCAGGGCGGCGAAGGCCGTCCACATGCCGGCCGCATGCATCAGCGGTGAAACGGCAAACCATGGCTGGCCGCCGTGGCGCACCTTGTCGTGGATTTCGTCGGCGGACGCGTGGTCGGCGCCGTTCATCGACACGACGTAGCTGTCGCCCTGCCGCCACATGACACCTTTGGGTCGTCCCGTCGTTCCGCCGGTGCACACCATCAGCAGATCGTCAGGAGACGGCATGATGTTGTGATCCGCATCGCCTTGCGCCAGAGCATCGTCCAGCTTGATCGCCCCAGGCAGTTCCGCAGCGTCGCTGCCGTCGTCAACCGATATCAAAAGATCCGCCGGGGCGGGCGGCAGCACGTCGGCGAACTTCGGCCCCAACGACCGGTGGTAGACGACGGCACGCGGTCGAAGGTAATCCAGCAGTTCGGCTGCTTCCCGTGGCGTGTAGTTGTAGTTGACGTTGGCCGGCACGGTTCGGGCCTTCAGACAACCGATCACCATGTCGGGATAGAGATCGTTGTGCATGATCAGCGCGACCCGATCCTGGCCGCACTCCCAGTTTTCGAGCTCCTGACGCTCGCGGTGAGCACCGAATCCGTGGCCGGCAAGGAAGTTGGCGAGCCGGCGCGTTCGATCCGCCGACTCGCCGAACGTACTTCGGCGCCCGCCGCAGACCGTCATCAGCCGGTCGGGAACCGTTTCAGCGATGGCGTCGAGTACCGCGCCGAGCGTCCACTCGCTCATAGGTTAGCTACGCCGACACTTTGACGCCGAGCAGATCCAAGGCGTTGTCGCGCATCACCTTTCGGGTATCTTCGGCGCTGAACTCGGGAAACTGAGGGATGTCGGCGGTAAAGGCCATCGGATCCGCGAGCCCCTCGCCGTGCGGCCAGTCCGAACCGAACAGGATCTTGTCCACGCCGATGGTGTCGGCGAGCAGTTTCACGTCGTCCTCGTAATACGGTGCGATCCAGACGTTGTTGCGCAGCTGCTCGACCGGGTCTTCCTTGAAGTGGTACGGCGCAGTGTTCGCGGCCTTCTTCAGACGCTTGATCAAGCGGAACACGAAATACGAGCCATTTTCGATGCTGACGACCTTCAGCTTCGGGTGCCGGGTGAACACCTGGTGCACGATCATCGAGGCCATCGTGTCGTGGATGGCGCGATCGTCGAGCAGCACCTGATCGAGCGGATCCTTCTTGCCGAACCCCTCGAACGTCGCCTTGCCGCCCCACAGCGCCGCAATCGCGAGATAGCCGCTGTCGCTCAGGTGGAAGCCCACCGGCACACCAGCTTCGGCCAACCGGGCCCACACCGGATCGTGCAAGGGATCGCCCAACGACCGAGGCTTGACGGCGCCGGGCACCGGCGCGGGCCGGACCAGGACGAGCTTGGCGCGGCGCCCCAGCACGAACTCGACCTCCTCGATGGCCTTCTCGGGGTCGGCAAGCGAGATGATCGGCGCCGCGATGATCCGGCCGTCGGGTCGGTCGAAGCCCCAGTCCTCATCGAGCCAGAGATTGAACGCGTGCACCGATGCCATCGTCGCATCGATGTCGTGTTTGAGCGCCTCCTCGACGCCGCACGCAAACGTGGGCAGCATGAACACCGTTTCGAGGTTCTGGCTGTC
>JAJKIB010000230.1 GCA_021154745.1 Mycobacterium sp. | reverse complement strand
GGCAAGACCGCAGACGAGATCGCCGCCGAGGGCACTCCCCCGGACGTTGTACCGCACAAGGTGATGCCGGGCAATCGGCCGACCACGTCGATCCTCGGCACCAAGCTGACGCCGTCGGTGGTCGGTCAATTGATCGCCCTCTACGAGCATGAGGTCTTCACCGAGGGCGTCATCTGGGGCATCGACTCGTTCGACCAATGGGGCGTCGAGCTGGGCAAGACGCAGGCCAAGGCGCTGCTGCCGGTGATCACCAGCGACGCATCGCCTGCCGAGCAGTCGGACTCCTCGACGGACGCGCTGGTGCGGCGTTACCGCACCGAACGCGGCCGCTCTGCGTAGTGATTTCGGCGCGCGTACGGTCGCTCACCGGCCGTTAGCGCGCCGAAGTCGCGATTACGGAGCCGGCGGGGGTGGAACGGCTGTGCACGCGTAGCCAGGCACGCAAGCGACACCGCCGCCGGGTCCGGCCTGGGCCCACGGGCCACCGGGAACACCGGCCCAGACGTCGCCGTTAGAGCCGGCCGTCGCTCCTGGTCCACCAGGGACCTCGGCACCCGCGCCACCAGGACCAGCTGCGGGCGCACATGGCGTGCCGTCAGCGTTGAAGCATGGCGGCGGGGGCGGCGGGTCGTCGGCCATGGCGATCGGCGCTGCGGCGATCGCTGCCGCCGCGGCGCCCGCGAACAACAGGGGCGTCATCTTCGTTAGCTTCACAGTCATGTAGTTCGGCTACCACGGTCGCGGGCTACCTAAACCCGTAGTGCGCCTAACCGCTTAGGCGAATTTGGCGGCCAGCTGCGGCGGCAGCAGCCGCAGTACCTGCACCAACGGCGCCCACGGCCAGGTTGGCACCGCGGCCCGGCCCGGTTCGCGTTCGATCGCGTCGACCATCGCCTTCGTGCCGGTCCGGTTGTCGACCATCAATGACGTCGTCTCCGCCTTGGCGGTCATCTCGGATTCGATGTAACCGGGCTCGATCACTGTCACCTTGATCGGACCCTTGGAGTATTCGGCGCGCAGCGATTCACCGAGGGAAGACACCCCCGCCTTGCTGGCGGCGTAGGCGGCCCGCACGCCCGGTACACCCTTGTTGGCGAGCACCGACGAGATGAGCACCAGATGCCCGCCGCCGGTCGTGGTGAACATCTCGATCGCGGTCTCGATTTGCACCAGTGCCGCTACAAGATTCGTCTCGATCGTGGCCTTGTTGGCCCACAGCTTGCCCGATCCCAGCGGCGCGCCCTTGCCGATGCCCGCGTTGACCACGATGCGGTCGATGCCGCCGAGTTCGTCGGAAAGCTCAGCGAACACCTTCGGCACCTGCTCGTGGTCGTTGACGTCCAGCGCGGCGACCGCGACGGTGATGCCGGGATGTCGTTCGAGCAGTTCCGCCTTCAGTTCATCCAGCCGGTCGGTGCGCCGAGCGCACAGCGCCAGGTCGCGGCCCTTCGCGGCGAATGCGCGGGCCATGCCGGCACCCAGGCCCGACGAGGCACCGGTGATCAGGATCTTCTGCCGAGTCATGGATTGAGAGCCTATTTGAGCAGCCGCGACAGCCGCCGATCGGCCAAGACCTTGCCTCCGGTCTGACAGGTCGGGCAGTACTGGAACGACTTGTCGGCGAACGACACCTCACGCACGGTATCGCCGCACACCGGGCACGGCAGGCCGGTACGGGCATGCACCCGCAGGCCGGATCGCTTCTCACCCTTGAGCGTGGCGGCCTGTTGGCCGACAGAGCGTTCGACGGCATCGGTCAGAACCGAGATCATGGCGTCGTGCAGCGCGGCCAACTGCGCGTCGGTCAGCTTGCCGGCGGTGGCAAACGGGGACAGCTTGGCGACATGCAGGATTTCGTCGCTGTAGGCGTTGCCGATGCCCGCAATCACCTTCTGGTCCGTGATGACAGTCTTGATTCGCCCGCTGTTGCCGGCCAGCACTGCGGCCAAGTCCTCTGGGCCCAACGACATCGCGTCCGGGCCCAACGCCGCGATGCCGGGCACCTTGGCCGGATCGTCGACTAGCCACACCGCCAACCGTTTCTGTGTGCCGGCCTCGGTCAGGTCGAAACCGGATGCTTCGCCGGCGGTTCCGAGATGTACGCGCAACGCGATCGGACCCTTGCCCGGCTTCAGTGGCGCCGCGGCCAGCTTGTCCGACCACCGCAGCCAGCCCGCGCGCGACAGGTGCGTGACGAGGTGAAGGTCGCCCGCCTGCATGCCGAGGTACTTGCCCCACCGGTTGGCTCCGGTGACGGTTTGGCCGTGCAGCACGTTGATGGGCGGATCGAACGTCTTGAGCACCGATAGCGCCGACACGTCGATGCGCCCGATGGTCAGTCCCACGGCGTGACGGCGTAGATGATCAGCGAGCGCTTCGATCTCGGGAAGTTCAGGCATGGGCTCAATTATCCAGGTATCAGGTGATGGAATAGCCGCCATCGACGGGAAGGACGATCCCGGTGACATAGCGAGCAGCATCGGAGACCAGGAAGCCGACAACGTCGGCGACATCGTCGCCGACTGCAAACCGCCGCAGCGGGATTCGGCCTAGTGCCCGCGTCCGAAACTCCAGTTCACGCAGTACGTCAGCCGTCATCGCTGTTTCCACATAGCTCGGCGCCACGGTGTTGACGCGCACTCCATGCGGCCCGAACTCGACCGCCAGGCCCTTGCTGAGCTGCGTCAGAGCGGCCTTCGTCGAACCGTATGGCACGATGCCGGCAACCGCACGGTCGGCGGACATCGACGCGATGTTCACGACGCTGCCGCGGGTTTCGATCAGCGCCTTGGCGGCCTGACGGATCAGTCGAAACGCCGCGGACAGATTCACTTCGAGCAGCCGGTCCCACGCGTCATCCTCCACATCGATCGCCGGCGTTCGCAGCTGCATCCCCGCGGCCGGCGATCTTGCTGACGTTGACGGCGCCGGTGGCGTCGACCTGCGCCATGCCCAGGCAACTGACGTCGAGGATTCCGCCCGAGAATAGGTCGAATTGTGTGGTCGACGCGTGCATGACCTTGGGCCCGCGGGCGGCACCGAACAGGTCTCCAGAGACCGGGATACCGTCGATCAGGCCCTGTTCGATCGCGATGGTCACATCGCCCAGCCGTCCCTGGTCTGCCAGGATGCCGACTACCAGATCGGGCACTCCGAATCCGACATTCAGCACGTCACCGTCGCGGACCTCCGCGGCGGCGCGCCGCGCGATGAGCATGCGGATCGGGTCGCTACTCGACGCGGCCTGTTTGGCGTGTTGCCTGGCGGGATTGGGTTGGTTAGTTTCTGGGCGTCACCAGCGACAGCAGCCAGCTGACGACCGACAGCACGATCGCGGCCCAGATCGCGGTCCACCAGAAATCCTCGATGTAGAGACCCCAGTGGGTGGTGTGCTGGGTGATCCTCGAGGTGATCCAGAGCATCAACGCGTTGATGACGATGTGGAACAGGCCGAGCGTGAGGATGTACAGCGGGATCGACATGATCTGCACGATCGGCTTGATGATCGCGTTCACCAGACCAAAGATCACCGCGACGACGAAGATGACGCCGGCCCTCGTCAATGTCGTGTCGCCGCCGACGAAGCCGATGCCTGGAACGACGAGGGTGACCACCCACAGCGCGAATCCGGTCAGCGCTGCGCGCAGGAGGAAACCCATGCGGCTAGTCTGCCGGGCGCAATAAGTAGGTGTCCATGATCCAGCCGTGCCGGGCGCGGGCCTCGGCCCGCAGCTCGGCGATTTTGCCGCCCACCTGCCCGACTGTGCCGGACACCAGCAGCTCGTCCTGTGTGCCCAGATAGGCGCCCCACCAGATTCGCGTCAGTGGCGGGCAGGCCCGAAACGAACAGTCGCCGTCGAGCATCACCACAGCGGCACCGGAGAGCCCGTCCTCGCGTAGCCGCCTCCCGGTGGTGATCAGCACGGGTTCGCCGACCTCGTTGAGCGGGATGCGGTGTCGCGCCGTCAGCGCCTGGATAGCGGTGATGCCCGGAATCACGTCGCAGTCGAAATCCACTTGGGCGGCGACCATTTCGAGGATCCGCAGGGTGCTGTCGTAGAGCGAAGGGTCACCCCACGCCAGTATCGCGCCGACGCCGTCGGGCCCGAGCTCTGTTTCGATGGCCTGCGCCCAGATCTGGGCGCGCGCCGCGTGCCAGTCGGCGACTGCCTGCCGATAGTCGCCGTCCTTTGCGCGCGGCGGGTCCGGCAGCGCAACGAAGCGGTAGTCCGGTTCGCGGATGAACCGCTCACATATCTGCCTGCGCAGCACCACCAGGTCGTCCTCCACTGCGCCTTTATCGGACGCCTTGTCCATCGCGAAGAACACGTCGGTGTCGTTGAGCGCCTCGACGGCCTGGGCCGTCACATAGCCGGGGTCGCCGGCGCCGATACCGATCACATGGATCCGACGAGTCACGCAGGCGAGTATGCCATTGACCAGCGACTATTGCAGGTACCCGGTACCGTGGGTATTGACATCTTGACGACGGGTTATTTACCTTCTTCAAGAGGGCCAACGGAAGGGACGTCGACGATATGACTGCACCCACGCGCAAAGAGTTCTCCGAGCGCCTGCTGAACGGCTCGGTGAAGAAGTCCTATGCCCCGATCGTCGACATCGACTGGGACGCTCCGCTGGATCCGGACAAGTTCTTCCTGCCGCCGAAGACCATCTCTCTGTACGGCACCCCGTTGTGGGAGAAGATGACTCGCGCCGAGCGCATCGAGTTGTCGCGCCAGGAACTCGTCAACACGCTGTCCGCCGGCATCTGGTTCGAGAACATCCTCAACCAGGCGCTGCTGCGCAAGATGATGCACCAGGATCCGACCGCACCGGCCACGCATTACGAACTGACCGAACTTGGCGAGGAAACCCGTCACATGGTGATGTTCGGCAAGGCGATCGCGTTGGTCGGCGCAAAGCCGGTGCGCCCCAGGCTCTATCAGCGGATCATCATCAACGCGCTGCCTTTGACGTTTCGGGGTTCGCTGCTGTGGGTGGCGGCACTGATCGGCGAGGAGATCTTCGACTCATTGCAGCGGCAGATGATGGATGATGCGGAACTGCAGCCGATGGTGCAGCGGCTCATGCGCATTCACGTCAGTGAGGAAGCCCGCCACATCCAATTCGCCCGCGACGGTTTGCGCAAGCGGGTTCCGAACATGCGCCGCATCAACCGATTGTGGGTATCCAACCTCAATGGCGTGGGCGGCCTGTTCTTCCGCCATTTGTTCTCCAACCGCGTCCAGTATCGCCGCGTTGGACTCGACGCCCACGCGGCCCGCCGCATGGCCCGCAACAGCCCACACCGTCAGGAAACCCAGATCCTCGGGTTTGCCCCACTGGCGGCGTTTCTCGAAGAGGTCGGGCTGATGGGCCCGATCGCCCGGCGCATGTGGCGTCGCAGCGGGTTCCTGTCGCGGTGAACGGTGTATACGACGGGCCGGCCGAAATGCGCGTCGACGACGTCGACCATTCGGTGCGGGTGCGCCTGACCGGTCATCTGGACCCGATCGATGGGCGTTATCACTGGCGGGGAATGGTTTTCGAGTTTCCCGCCGAGACCGTACTGCGCATACCTCAATCGGTGTCTGTGACGATCGGGCCCCGCACCGCCGAGGCACAGCTGACAGAGGTGACCCCGTGGGGCACCCACTGCGTGGCGGGTGTCGGCGCTCCTCCCTATCCGCTGGACACCGACGGTTAACCGGCGCCGCATGGGGCTATCCGCACATCCATGCGAGTCGTCATTTATCACGAGGTGCGGCCCGAGACTCTGGGCCAGGTCCTGAAGGAAGGTATCAAGCGCAACAGCCAAGGCCAAAAGAGCGACTCGGTGGTCCAGCGGACGGACGAATGCCTGGAGGGCCGGATCCCGGAGAAGCTGAGCGCCCGTGGGGTGAGCCGGGGAGAAGTCGTCTACGGGTTTATGTCCCACGGGACCGACCTCATCGACATTCACAACGGGAAAGCCGTCCCCGTCACCCACTTCTCGGCGGAGCGCGACCTCGTTCTGCTGCGCATCACCGTCGATAGCACGAAGTGCTTCGTATCCGACCTCGACGCATACGACGCGGTGAAGATGTCCGTGAAAACCGGAGCGGACGACACCATGTTGTCGCGACTCTGCGAGCGATATTGGGAACGCATTCTTCCGCTCGAGGAATACCAGGACGGTCGATATCGCCGGCCCGAGATCATGGTCGTCAGCGACATCGACCCCGACGACATCGACGTCGTCACCGCCGGCGGCTGACGACCGCCACGGCAAGCAGCGTTACCGCGAACGCACCGCCGACGATGCCCGACACCAGCAGCGGCAGTCGACCGTCGGCGCCCCACAGGAAGCCGGCCCACAATCCCGCCGCCAGCACCGCGAAACCGCTGGCGCCCTGGAACACGCCCTGCGCGCTGGCCTGTAAATCGGAGTCGACTAGCGACGAAATCCACGCTTTGCCAACGCCATCCGTGCAGCCGGTGAACAACCCGTACACACCGATCAGCAGCCAGGCCGTCACCGCGTCGGTGGTCAAGCCCAGCCCCGTATAGCCGATCGCGAAGAACACCAAGCCGACGCCGAACACTGCGGGACGCGGAAGCCGGTCGGCCAGCAGCCCGGCGGGGTAGCTCGACACCGCATACACCGCGTTGTACGTGACGTAGGCCAGGATCACCTCGACGACCGAGAAGCCGATCTCGTTGAGCCGCAACAACAAAAGGGCGTCGGGAAAGTTCACCAGGCCGAAAACCACCAGGGCCGCCGTCACGCGCCAGTAGCGGCGCGGCAGCTCACCTACCCTGGCGAACACTGCGCGACGCTCGGCCCGTGGCAGCACTCGCCGGGTCTCGCGTACAAGGAACACCAGCGCGACGCTCAACACCGCGGGGACCACCGCCACCCAGAGCAGAGGTGCGATCCGGTGGTCGAGCAATTCGTAGCCGGCCAGGCCGAGCAGCGGGCCCACGACGGCGCCCAACGTGTCCATCGCGCGATGGAATCCGAACACCCGTCCCCGCGCGGCGTCGTCGACGTCGACGATCAGCATTGCGTCACGCGGTGCGCCGCGAATTCCCTTGCCCAGCCGGTCGACAACCCGTCCCGCCAGCACACCGGGCCACGCGCTGGCCGCCGCCACCATCACCTTGCCGAGCGCCGCCATGCCGTAGCCCGTGGCGATCAACGGCCGACGCGCGAATCGGTCGCCGAGTGGTCCCGCTGCCAGCTTGGTCAGCGACGCCGCGCCCTCCGCCGCACCTTCCACGGCACCCACCACCGACGCCGGCGCGCCCAACACCGCCGTCAGATAGATCGGCAGCAGCGGGTATAGCAGCTCGCTGGCGGCGTCCTGCAGGAACGACACCGCCGACAACACCCGGACATTGCGGGTGAGCCAACTGCGGGAGGCCGGCTGGGTGCTAGTCACCCGCCCATGATGGCGGGTTCACGGCATCGACGTGATTTGGCCAGGCGTTTACTCAGGACTCTCGTGCACCACAGCCCGATAGCCGTGGGCACCTGCGCGGCTCACGGCGGCGCGGACGAGGCCGAAGATCAAACCCTGCAGGGCGGCCGCCGCGATCGCTTCGCGGCCGGAGCGGTCGAGGTCTTTGGGGTCGGGCGGCTCCTGGTCGGTGGGACTGACCCGTTGCCAGATCTGCGTGAATACCGCGCCGGCGAGCAGGCCGCCGGCGACACTGGTGGCGATCTGCAATGGGAAGTACAGGGCCTTGGACACCGCGCTCATGTCGACGGCGTTCCCCTCGCCGCGATCGCTAAACGTCGCATTAGAACACGTTCTAGTATGGCCTGGTGCGCTTCACATTCGCCGAGGCGATGACCGATCCGAGGTACTACATCCCACTCGCCAGGGCCGCGGAGGCCGCGGGTTATCACGCGATGACGATTCCCGACAGCGTCGCCTACCCGTTTGAGTCGGACTCGAAATACCCCTACACGCCCGACGGCAGCCGCGAATTCCTGGATGGCAAGGCGTTCATCGAGGCGTTCGTGATGGCCGGCGCGCTGTGCGCGGTCACCACGACGCTGAAGTTCAATTTCTTCGTCCTCAAGCTGCCGATCCGCCCGCCCGCATTGGTGGCCAAGCAGGCCGGGTCGCTGGCCGCGCTGTTCGACAACCGGCTGGGACTCGGCGTGGGCACCAGCCCATGGCCGGAGGACTACGAACTGATGGGCGTGCCGTTCGCCATGCGCGGCAAGCGGATGGACGAGTGCATCGAGATCATCAAGGGTCTGACCACCGGCGAGTACTTCGAGTTCCACGGTGAGTTCTATGACATACCGAAAACGAAAATGACGCCGGCGCCAACAAAACCGGTGCCGATTCTCGTCGGCGGGCACGCCGAAGCCGCGCTGAAGCGCGCGGCTCGATGCGACGGATGGATGCACGGCGGGGGCGACCCCGAGGAACTCAACCGATTGATCAAGCGGCTGAACCAGATTCGCGACGAAGAGGGGCGCACCGGCCCGTTCGAGATTCACGTCATCTCCGCCGACGCCTTCACACTTGACGGTATCAAGCGCCTCGAGGACAAGGGTGTCACCGACGTCATCGTGGGGTTTCGCCTGCCCTACATCACCGGCCAGGACACCGAACCGCTGGACACCAAGATCCGTCACCTCGAGAAATTCGCGGAAAAGGTAATCGCCAAGGCCTCGTGATTGCCCGCCGTCAAAGGCGTAGCGTTGCTGCAAGCCGACACTCTCAGCAAGAGCTGACGGGAATTCACAGGATGGGTTGCCCACAGCCGGCACGGGTAATCCAGTGAGATGGCGAACATGGCATCGCACGGCGGGCTCGAGGGTGTGGTGGCGGTCGGCGCCTCGGCGGGGGGCGTTGAGGCACTGACCCGGCTCGCGCAGGCGCTGCCCACCGACCTGCCCTACGCGGTACTGGTGGTGCTGCACATGCCGGCCGGGGCGCCCAGTGTATTGGCGAGGATCATCGACCGCGCCGGGGCGGTGTCTGCGGTCACCGCCACCGACGGAGCCCGTCTCGAACCCGGCTGCATCTACGTCGCGGTGCCGGACCACCACCTGCTCGTCGAGGACCATCGCGTTTTGCTCTCCGAGGGTCCGACGGAGAACGCCTACCGCCCCGCGATCAACGCGTTGTTCAGGTCGACAGCCCTGACCTTCGGCCCGCGGGCGATCGGCCTCCTGATGTCAGGTGTGCTGGACGACGGGGTGCTCGGCTTGGCCGCCATCCGCGCCAGGGGCGGAACGACGCTCGCGCAGCGGCCGGACGACGCGCTGTATCCCACCATGCCGCAGAACGCGCTCAACGCGGGTGTGGTCGACCACCAAGTCGCGGCCGCCGACGTCGGCGCCCTGCTGAAGCGGCTTGCCGATCGCGACATTGAGGAGCCGAAGATGGAACCCGACACCAACATGGAGTTGGAGAACCGCATCGCGAAGGGCCCCCGATTCGACGTGACAGTCGACGGCGAAGACCTGGGGCCGCCATCCGGCTACACGTGCCCCGACTGCAATGGTTCGTTGATGGCACTGGGACACGGCAGTTTTCGGTGCCGAGTGGGCCACGCATGGACCTCGGAGGCTCTACTCGATGCGCGCGACGACGAAGTCGAGGGCGCCCTGTGGATAGCGCTGCGCAGCCTGCAGGAAAAGGCCACTCTGTCCCGGCGGCTGGCACGGAACCTCGGCTCGGGCAGGATGTTCGACCGATACACCGACATCGCCGACGAGGCCGAGCAGGCGATGACGGTACTCGGCAAGCGATTGGCGGACGCCTCTGTCGACAATGAAGTCGAAAGTGAATTGACCCGTGGCGACTGAACTTCCGAGCGTCCTGTCGATCACGGCGGAAGCACCCGCCGAAGTCGCCGTGCTCACCGCCGCCGGCGTGCTCGACGGCACCACATATTTGCGAGTGCGTGACGCCATCATCAAGGCGGCTCTTGACGAACCAAGCGCCGTGATCGTCAATGTCACCGCGTTGAGTGTGCCCGCAGCATCGGCATGGTCGGTCTTCACCAGCGCGCGTTGGCACATCAGCACCTGGCCCGACGTACCCGTCTTCTTGGTCTGCGCGCACCAGGCCGGGCGAGATGCCATCGCGCGCAATGGAGTTGCGCGATACGTGCCCGTCTATTCATCAATCGATGGCGCTCTCGATGCGCTTGCCGAGCGGCGACCCGGAAAGCCTCGGCGACGCGCTCGGGCACACCTGTCGGCTAGCCTCGCCAGCCTGCGACGGTCACGCGAAGTCGTCGCGGAATGCTTGACCGCCTGGTCCATGACGGAGTTCATTCCGGTTACCAAAGTCATCGTGACCGCATTCGTCGAGAACGTTCTCCAGCACACTGACAGCGAACCGCAGATGCGACTGGAAACCGATGGGGTCACCGTAACTGTGGCGGTCGAGGACGCCAGCCACAAATCCGCGGGGCTGCGCGAACATTCGACAGGCACCACCGGTCCGTCGGGTTTGGGTATCGTCGCGGCACTGTGCCGCGTGTGGGGCAATGCGCCGACCGCCGGCGGCAAAACGGTATGGGCGGTGATCGGTCCCGAAAACCGGCTCTAAGCCCGAGTATTGTTCGTTTGCGCAGCCATTCGGCGGACGGGACACAATGGAAGAACAGACGGGCGAGGCTTTCGAAGCCTTGCTGCGCTATATGCGGGACGCCCGGGGCTTCGATTTCACCGGTTACAAGCGCACATCGCTGATGCGGCGGGTGAAGCACCGAATGGACCAGGTGGGCCGGGAGTCCTTCGAGGATTACCTCGACGTGCTGCAGGTCAATCCCGATGAGTTCGCCGCGTTGTTCAACACCATTCTGATCAACGTGACCGCGTTCTTCCGGGATCCCGAAGCCTGGCAGTTCGTCGGGAAGGAGGTCATACCCGCGCTGCTGGCCGAGCGCGGGCCCAATGATCAGCTTCGCGTCTGGAGTGCGGGATGTGCATCCGGCCAAGAGGCATACAGCCTTGCCATGTTGCTGGCCGAGGAGCTCGGATCGGAGGGCTTCAATCAGCGCGTCAAGATCTACGCCACCGACGTCGACGAAGAGGCGCTGGCCCAGGCGCGCGCCGCCGTCTTCGACGCCAAGGCCGTCGAATCGGTCCCGAAGGACATGCTGGACCGCTACTTCGACCACCACGGCGGGCGCTACAGCTTCCGAAAGGATCTGCGTCGAGCGGTGATCTTCGGCCGCAACGACCTGGTCAAGGATGCACCGATCTCCCGCGTCGACCTGCTGGCGTGCCGGAACACCCTGATGTACATGAACGGCGAGACGCAACGGAGCGTGCTGACCCGCTTGCACTATGCCCTTTCCCCGCAGGGGGTGCTGTTCCTCGGGCACGCCGAGATGTTGCTGAACCACACCGATAAGTTCGCCGCCGTCGACATCGAGGCACGGGTGTTCCGGAAGGCGAGCGGCTCGCAGACGAGCCGCGACCGGTTCGACGCCTCGACGGCGATGGTGCGCCACGGCGACATGCCGGGCCTGAATCCCGTTCGGGATCTCGCCTTCCGGGCCAACCCTGTACCGCAGATCGTGGTCACCGGCGACGACACCATCGCCATGGTCAACGAGCACGCCGAGAAGATTTTCGGGCTCTCGGCACGGGACATCGGGCGGCTGCTCCGCGACCTAGAGGTGTCCTATCGACCCGTGGAACTGCGTGCCTACATCGAACAAGCGAAGATCGAGCGGCGCTCGCTGCTCATCCAGGATGTGCAATGGCCGCGGGTGGGCGGCGATGCGGGCTGGTATGAGGTCCATGTCAATCCCCTGATCGACGCGGACAACGGCTTGGTCGGAGTGTCGATCGCCTTCTTCGACGTGACGGCCACGCGTGCGCTGTTGGACAAGGTCGTCGATTCGAACCGCCAGCTCGAGGCGGCATACGAGGAGTTGCAGTCGACCAACGAAGAGTTGGAGACCACCAACGAGGAGCTCCAGTCCACCGTCGAGGAATTGGAGACCACCAACGAGGAGCTGCAGTCGACGAACGAAGAGCTCGAGACGATGAACGAGGAACTGCAGTCCACCAATGACGAGCTGCAGACGATCAACGACGAACTGCAGGCTCGCAGCATCGAACTGGACGAGGCCCGGGCTTTCGCCGATTCACTCATCGACGCCATCCACTTCGGCCTCGTGGTGGTCGACCGCGATATGCGTGTTGTGGTGTGGAACCGCGGGTGCGAGGAATTGTGGGGATTGCGCTCGGCGGAGACCATGGGCTCGGTGCTGTTCTCGTTGGACTTCGGGTTACCGATGGATGACGTCAAGGCCCTGGTCGGCAAGGCTCTGGTTGACGCCGATTCGTACGGTGAGACGACCGTCGAGGCGATCAACAGGCGCGGCAGGTCCGCCCGGATCCGGGTGACCTGCACCGCATTTCGGGCATCCGATGTCACCAACAACGGCGCGCTGCTGCTGATGGACGCGCAGCCCTAACTCGACCTGCGGTCGTCGTTCTCCTTCGCGATCAACTGTTCGGCGGCCGCAGCATCGTGAAGCTCGGCGGCATCGCGATGGCGCTGCGCGGCGTCTTGATGAACGTCGACCGAGTTCTCGCCGGCGGCCATTGCCGCCTGCTCATGTGCCGCCGCCGCGCGCAAATGGGCTTGTGACGCGTCGACATGCCTTTGCGCGGCCTCGTGGTGGGCGTGGCTGGCGCGTGCCAACGCCTCCTCGGCCCGCACTCGAGCCTGCTGGGCGGTACGAAGGGTGGCCGGCTCTCCCTCTTGCAATTCGTCACGTCGCCTCCGCAACTCGTCGGCGCGCAAGCGCGCATGCTCTGCGCGAGACTCGGCGGAGTACTCCGGCTCGCTATCGCCGGGCATGGTCCTCCCAACGCGTTCGGCCCGACACGACCTGCTCGGCGACCCTCACCAACGGGGTGTTGGCTTCCTGTGACAGCCGCTTCAGCAGATCAAAGGCATCCGCTGCGTCTATCTTGAAGCGCTCCATCAGCATGCCCTTGGCCTGACCGATGATGTCGCGCGAGGCGACGGCGGCTCGAAACTGATCATCGCGTTGCAAGATGTTCCAGGCGACGGTGGTGTGTGCGGCATAAATCAAACCAGCTTCAACGGAGCGCTCGTCGAACGCGTGTCGCCGCTCGGCGTAGAAGTTCAGTGCGCCCATGGCGTTCGCCTCGGTGAACAACTGGAAGGACAGCACCGACCGGATCGGAGTGTGGGCAACGGCGTCTCGGCAGTATCGGGGCCACCGCCGATCGGTGCTCAGATCCTCGATGCGCATGGTGCGGTACTCCCACGCAGCGGCAACGCACGGGCCTTCTCGGTGAGTCTCCTGAATCTTGTCCATCAGCGCGGCGCACGGGTGGGTTGCTCCGACCGTACGGAAACCGCCCTTGCGATCGACCACCGTGATGGCCACGTAGTCGGCCCCGGGTATCGCTTCGGCGGCCCCGGCGGTGAGTTCTTCCAGTGTCGCGAAGTGTCCGATGGCTGACCGGCGCTGCAGGTTACGCAGCCACTGCGCCAACCGCAGCGCCAGCGCGCTGGTGGCGTCGGTATCTACAGGCGAGCGCCCGTGGAAAGCACTCATATCCAACGATAACGCTGCGAGCAAAGCAGTCGCAGGTTACTTGACAGATGATCAGCTCCGCAGCGTGGTGTGCGGGCTTTGGCCGTAGTGCTGGCGGTACAAGACGGCAAAGCGGCCGGTGTGCACGAACCCCCAACGGACCGCGATACCGGTCACCGTTTCTTGCATTCGATCGGCGGCGACGAGCTCACTGTGGGCATAGTGCAGGCGCAACCGGCGCAGGTATTGAAGCGGCGTGGTGTCGAGATGCCTGCGGAACATGTACTGCACCGCGCGGGGTGTGACATGGACGGCATCGGCGATGTCGGCCAATCCGATGTCGTTGGCGACATTGCCGTCCATGAACTCGATGGCCCGGCGCAGCAGGGCCGGCTGGTGGTCGTTGCGATCGTGCGGTGTGGGCTTGGCGGTCACCGGGTTGGGAAACGTGGAGAGCGTGACCGCAGCCAGCAGCCGGGCGGCCTGGCCGATGACCAGTGGAGTCGCGGTGGCGTCCTCGGCGAGCACGCTGTTTTTCACAAAACCGACCGAGTCCTTCCACCGCTGTCCGGCCACGGCATCGATCGGACGGAAACTCGAGAAGCGAATCGCCGGCATCGTGTCCACCGCTGGCACACCGACGGCCACGCTCGCGACGAACCCGGGATCCATCAACACGGATGTCACACAGAGTTCGTCAGCGCTGGATTCGTGCGGTAGATCTGGCTGAGACATCAGGGTGATCTCGCCGGCACCGGCCTCGGCCGTCATGCCGTCGCAGCGGCCCTGCAGTCGGCCGCCGCTTGTCCATACCCCGATCACCTTGTTCATCGGGTCGGGCGCCGCCTGGAAGCTGCCGGGTAACGCGACTTCTTCGATGGCGAACGGACCGACGTCCGTACGGGTATACGACAGCGCAACGCCATCGCCGTCGCGGCGCACCTCTGAGAGGCGCAACCGGACGCCGTAGGCACTCTCGAGGAACTCATACGCCTCGGCGCTTTCGGCCACCTCCACATGCGTGCGTTGCGGCGGGTGAAGGTGGGTGGCGACGCTTCCTATGGCAATCACCTCTTCAGGTGAGCGGTTTCTTCCCCAGCTGCTGCTGAGCTCGCAGGAATGACTCGACTTTACCCGTTTGGTGACAGAAGCAGCGGGTATCGCTTGCGGCGATGTGGCTCAGCGAAGTAGCGCCGGTGCTGGCGTCCGGCGACACTCCGCCGGGCCTACTCCCGGCACGAGAACAGATGGCGGTCTCGTTGGGCTGGCACATCGTTCTCGCCTGTTTCGGAGTGGCGTTCCCCACGATGATCTATGTCGTGCACCGGCGCGGCATCGTTGGTGACGACCCGGTGGCGCTGGGGCTGGCGAAGCGCTGGGGCAAGGTGTCGGCCGTGCTGTTCGCGATCGGCGCGGTGTCGGGCACGGTGCTGTCCTTCGAGATGGGCCTGCTGTGGCCGGGGCTGATGGGCCGGTTCGGCGACGTGCTCGGCCTGCCGTTCGCGTTCGAGGGGCTGTCGTTCTTCGTCGAGGCCATCTTTCTGGGCATCTATCTCTACGGCTGGGGCCGGATGCCGGCCCGCCGCCATCTGGCCATGCTGATCCCGATGGGCGTTTCGGGCATCGTGGGCACGTTCTGCGTGGTGTCGGTGAACGCGTGGATGAACAACCCCGCAGGCTTCGCGATCGTTGACGGTCGGGTGACGAACATCAACCCGTGGCGGGCGATGTTCAATGGCGGCGTGTGGCTGCAGTTCGCCCACATGTGGGTCGGGGCCTTCATGGTCGTCGGGTTGGTGGTGTCCGGTGTGTATGCGTTTGGTCTGCTCCGGGGCCGGGTTGACGGGCATCACCGGCTCGGCTTCACCGTTCCGTTCGTATTCGCTTCGGTGGCCGCCGTCGCGCAGCCCCTGATCGGGCATGTGCTGGGCATGCGGATCCATGACACACAGCCGGCCAAGCTCGCGGCGTTCGAACTCGCCGAGACCACCGAGGGCCCTTCGCCGCTTCGCCTTGGCGGGCTGCTGATCGACGACAGAGTCCGCTGGTCGCTGGACATTCCGAGGCTCGGGTCGATCATCGCCCGCAACTCGCTGGACGCCCCCGTGCCCGGCCTCGACACCATCCCGGAGACCGACTGGCCACCGGTCAACATCACGCACCTGGCCTTCCAGTCGATGGTGGTGATCGGCACACTGCTGGCGGGAGTGGCGGTTCTCTACTGGCTGCTGCGCTGGCGCGGATATGACTTGCTGACCAACCGCTGGTTTCTGCGATTCGCCGTCATCGCGGGTCCGCTCGCGGTGCTCGCGGTGGAATTCGGTTGGATCGCAACAGAAGTGGGTCGTCAGCCGTGGACCGTGTGGCATGTGCTGCGAACCGTTGACGCGGCCAGCATGAGCACCGGAATCTGGTGGAGCTATCTCGGTGTGCTGGTCATCTATCTCGGCATGACGGTCGGTGCGTTCGTCGTGCTGCGGTCGATGGCTCGGCGATGGCGCGCGGGCGAGGCCGATCTGCCCAGTCCCTACGGGCCGCCGCGGCAGGAGCCGGTGCCGTGACGCTCGCGACGGTTGTCGCGGTCGCGATGTTCCTCGGCGTCATCGTGTACGCCCTACTCGGTGGTGCCGACTTCGGTTCGGGTTTCTACGATCTCACCGCGGGCGGCGGCGAGGGAGGCGCTCGGTTGCGCACGTTGGTCGACCACAGCATCGGGCCCGTATGGGAGGCCAACCATGTGTGGCTGATCTACATCCTGGTCATCTGGTGGACAGGCTTTCCGAGCGCATTCGCCGCAGCGACGACAACGCTGTTCGTCCCGCTGATGCTGGCGCTGGCCGGAATCGTGTTGCGCGGCGCGAGCTTTGCGTTTCGCAAGTACTCGGCCACGATGGCGCAAGCCCGGCTGTTCGGGGCGATCTTCGCGGGTTCGTCGCTGATCACGCCGTTCTTCCTTGGCACGGTCGCCGGTGCGATCGCATCCGGACGGGTGCCGGCCACCGGCTACGGCGACCGCGTCGACTCGTGGCTCAACCCGACATCGGTGGTCGGTGGCTTGCTGGCGGTGGTCACATGCGTCTTCCTCGCCGGCGCGTTCTTGACCGCCGACGCCGCCCGGGCGGGCGACACTGCTCTGGCCGAGAAGTTACGGCACCGCGTATTGGCGGTCGGGATCGCCACGGGACTGATCGTCTTCGCCGGGCTGTATCCGATCACGCGGGACGCGCCGACGCTGAGCCACGGGCTGCGCGGCCAAGCATCGCTGCTAATGGTAGTGGCGGCGCTGGCCGGCACGGTTGCGGTCGCGTTGCTGTACCGCCGACGCTATTCGGCCGCAAGGTTTCCCGCTGCAGTGGCCGTCGGCGCGGTGATCACCGGCTGGGGCGTTGGGCAGTATCCGTGGCTGCTTGTCGACGAGGTGACCATCAACGACGCGGCCGGCGCTGACGCCACCTTGGCGGGTCTGCTCGTCGTCGTCGGGTTGGCCGGGGTGATCGTGCTCCCGGCCCTCGGCTATCTGTTGTGGCTCACGCAGACCGAGGAGTGGACGCACTGAGCCTTATTGCGCCGAGATCGACGAAATGGCGCGCTTCACTCGCACTTCTGCGCCCAAATGTCGGTTTCGGCGATATCTAGAGTCGCGCCTGAATCGCGGTGGGGCTCAGCACATGGTCGAGCACCATAGTTGCGCTGCCGATGACACCGGAACGGTCGCCGTACGTCGAGGGCACCACCTGCAACACCCGGGTGGCCAACGCGGTTGCGTTGCCATACAACGTTTCCCGCAGACCCGCCACGAAAACGTCGTAGGCGCCGGCCATGTCGCCTGCGACCACGAGTACCGCTGGGTTGAGCAGATTGACAGCGCCTGCAAGCACTTCGCCGACGTCGCGGCCGCTGTCGCGGATCATGCGACGCGCATCCGGGTCTCCGCTGTTGGCCAATTCGACCACGTCTCTTAGGTGACCCACCGTGCGGCCGTCAGCCTGCAACGCGCGGACCAGGGCCCAGCCGCCGGCGATCGCCTCGAGGCAACCGGTGTCGCCGCAGCGGCAGGGCACACCGGCTGCGGCGGCAGTCTTGTTGTGGCCGAATTCGCCTGCCGCCTGCACCGCACCGCGCTGCAATGACCCGCCGGCGATGATGCCCGCACCCAGACCCGTCGACGCCTTGAGCACCAGCAGATCGTCGAAGGCCTGTCGATCGCCGCGCCGTTCGGCGAGCGCGATCACGTTGGCGTCGTTGTCGAGAATCACCGGGGCGTCTGTGAGCTCCGCGAAGTATCCAGGCAGGGGCACGCCGTCCCAGCCGCTCATGATCGGCGAGTCGAGGCTGCATCCGCGCTCCCGGTCGACGGTGCCGGGCAGGCTGAGCCCGACGCCGTAGATCCGGTCGTCGCGGTGGCCGGAGTCGTCGAGCAGCGCGTCGAGCCGCTTGACGACGTCGGGCATGAGGTCGTCGGGCCCCAGGCCGGGTTCCTGTTCGATGTCGGTGGCCGCCAGCGTGTCGCCGGCCAAGTTGCAGACGGCGAGCCGGGTGCGGCTGCGGCCGATGGCCGCCGACAACACGACCCCGCCGTCGGCGTTGAAGCTCACGAAGCTGGCGGGACGTCCGCCCGTCGAGGGGGCCAATTCGCGTTCGATGACCAATCCCTGCGCGGCGAGTGCGGCCACTCGCGCCCTCACCGCCGTCCGAGAGAGGCCGGTGAGCTGGCCGATCTCGGTGCGCGTGATGTCGCGCCGGGCCCTGATCAAGGCATAGATCTCCCCGGCGGACGTCCCCGTTGATGTCCTGAAAGGCGGCATGTTTGCAGCGTAACCTCCATCACTTTTGTATTTCAAGTACCTAAGTCGGTTTGCAAACATCCCGAAGCCTGCCTACGGTGGGCCGCATGGTTGATCCATGTGATTTCGTGATCTTTGGCGGCACGGGTGACCTCGCCGTGCGCAAGCTGTTGCCCGCGCTGTACCTACGCGACCGCGACGGCGAGCTGAGCGCCGACACCAGAATCATCGCAGTGGCGCGGGCGGGCCTCGATGAGCCCGGCTACCGCCACAAGATCCAGGCTGAACTGGGTCGATTCGTGGCCGCCGAGCTGCTCGACGGCGACACCGTCGACCGCTTCCTTGCCCGCCTGCGGTTCGTCAGCATCGATCTGGCTGAGCCCTCCGACTACGTGGCAGTCTCCGACATCCTGTCGTCCTCGGCCGTCGACATCCGGGTGTTCTACCTGGCCTGCGCACCAGCCCTGTTCGGGCCGATATGCGACTCACTGGGCATGCAAGGCCTGGTCACGGCGTCATCGCGGGTAGTGCTGGAGAAGCCGATCGGGCACGACCTGGCGTCGGCGCGGGCGATCAACGACGCCGTTGGCGCGGTCTTCGACGAGCGGCAGATCTTCCGCATCGACCACTACCTCGGCAAGGAGAGCGTGCAGAACCTCCTCGTCACCAGGTTCGCCAACACGCTGCTGGAACCGCTGTGGAACTCCAGCTGGATCGACCACATCCAAATCACCGCCGCCGAATCGCTCGGCGTCGGTACCCGCGGTGACTACTACGACAAGTCGGGTGCGCTGCGCGACATGTTGCAGAACCATCTCTTGCAGGTGCTCTGCCTGGTCGCAATGGAGCCGCCGACCTACATTGACCGCGAGACCGTGCGCGACGAAAAGCTCAAGGTGCTGCAGGCGTTGAAGCCGCCGTCGGCCGGCGAGATCAAACGCAACACGGTGACCGGACAGTATGGTCCGGGACTGGCCGACGGTGCCGTGGTCGACGGGTACCGGAACGACGCCGAAAACCCCGGCAGCACAACAGAGACGTTCGTCGCCGTCAAGGCCGAGATCAACAACTGGCGCTGGGCCGGCGTACCGTTCTATCTGCGCACCGGAAAGCGGATGTCGCGGCGGTACTCCGAGATCGTCGTCCAGTTCAAACCCGTTCCCCTGCCGATGTTTCCGGGCAGCGAAGGCGCCTCCGAGCCGAACCGGCTGGTGATCTCGCTGCAGCCCGACGAGGAGATGCGGCTCGAGCTCACGGCGAAAGAGCCTGGGCCCGGCGGCATCCGGATGCGGCCGGTGTCACTTGCACTCAACTACACGCATGCCTTCCAGCGCAGCTCACCGGACGCCTACGAGCGGCTGCTGATGGATGTCGTGCGTGGCGATCCGACACTGTTCATGCGCCGCGACGAGGTCGAGGCGGCCTGGGCATGGGCCGAACCGATTCTGCGGCAATGGCAGGAGTCCGCCCGGGTTCCGCGCCTCTATCCGGCGGGCACCGATGGGCCTGTCGACGCCGCCACGTTGCTCGAGCGCGATGGCCGACGCTGGCACGAAGGAGCCTGATGACACACCCCGTCATCACCGACGTGACGAACCGCATCGCGGCCCGCAGCGCCGAGCAGCGCGGCACGTATCTCGAGCGGATGGCCGCAGCGGCCGAAAACGGTCCTGCCCGTGGCAGACTGGCGTGTGCCAACCTGGCGCACGGCTTCGCCGCATCCGGCGCCCGCGACAAGAGCGCGCTGCGGCACATGGTCAAGCCCAACATCGCGATCGTGTCGTCGTACAACGACATGCTCTCGGCGCACAAGCCGTTCGAGACCTATCCCGCGCGGCTCAAGCAAGCCGTGCTCGAGGCAGGCGGCATCGCGCAGTTCGCCGGCGGTGTGCCTGCCATGTGCGACGGCATCACCCAGGGTCGCGACGGCATGCAGCTGTCGCTGTTCAGCCGCGACGTGATCGCGATGTCCACGGCGATCGCACTGTCTCACGACATGTTCGACGGTGTGCTGCTGCTGGGCGTCTGCGACAAGATCGTGCCTGGAATGCTGATCGGCGCACTGGGATTCGGGCATCTGCCCGTCATCTTCGTGCCGGCGGGCCCGATGACCTCGGGTCTGCCCAATGCCGAGAAGTCGAGGGTTCGGCAACTGCATGCCGAGGGCAAGGTCGGCCGCGACGCGCTGCTCGACGCCGAGGCCGCGTCGTATCACGGCAGCGGGACGTGCACGTTCTACGGCACCGCGAACTCCAACCAACTGCTCATGGAGGCGATGGGGCTGCACCTGCCCGGCGCCAGCCTGGTCAATCCCGAGACCCCGTTGCGGGACGCGTTGACGGCCGAGGCGGGCCGACACCTCACCTCGCTGACGGCGTTGGGTGATCGACATACGCCGGTCGGGGCAGTCGTCGACGAACGCGCCGTCGTCAACGGATGCGTCGCGTTGTTGGCCACCGGCGGGTCGACCAACCACACCATGCATCTGGTGGCGATCGCACGCGCCGCGGGAATCACGTTGTCGTGGAACGACATCGCCGACCTGTCGGCCGTCGTCCCGCTGCTGGCCCGGGTGTATCCCAACGGCCCCGCCGACGTCAACCACTTCCACGCCGCCGGCGGCATGGCCTGCGTCATCAACACACTACTGGATGCCGGCCTGATGCACGACGACGTGCGCACCGTGGCCGGCGACGGGCTTCGTCGCTACACATCCGAGCCACAGCACGACGGTGAGGGATTGCGGTGGGTCGACGGCGCCCGGCAGAGCCTGGACACCACGGTGCTGCGGACAACGGACGACCCGTTCGCCCCCGACGGTGGCCTGAAGACCCTGACCGGCAACCTCGGCACCAGCGTGATCAAGACGTCTGCGGTCGACCCGCAACACCGGTCCGTCACCGCCCCGGCCGTGGTGTTCGATGCTCAGGAACAGTTCCTCGAGGCGTTCCAATCCGGCTCGCTGGAGCGCGATTTCATCGCGGTGGTGCGTTACCAGGGGCCACAGGGCCTCGGCATGCCGGAGCTGCACAAGCTCACGCCCGCGCTCGGCGTGTTGCAGGATCGGGGATACCGCGTCGCGCTGGTCACAGACGGGCGGATGTCCGGTGCATCCGGAAAGGTGCCCGCCGCAATCCATCTCACTCCCGAGGCGGCCGCAGACGGTCCGCTGGCTCGGGTAGCCGACGGCGACGTCATCTCCCTCGACGCCGACGCCGGTCTCTTGACCATCGATGTGCCCGACGACGAGTTCACCACGCGCACACCGACGGGGCGGGCGCCGTCGGCCGATGAATGGGTCGGCACAGGACGCGAACTGTTCGCCAGCATGCGAGCGGCGGTCGGGCCCGCCGACGAGGGCGCCAGCGTCTTCAGGAGTATTTCATGAGAGAAACCCCGTCACTGCTCGACATCGCGCCCGTCATCCCCGTGGTGGTGGTGCACGATGCCGCGAACGCGGTGCCGATCGCCAAGGCGCTCGTTGAGGGCGGACTGCCGATCATCGAATTGACGTTGCGGACGCCGGCGGCACTGGCGGCGATCGAACGGATCGCCAACGAGGTGCCCGAGATCATCGTCGGCGCCGGCACCATTGTCGACACCGTCCAGCCTAAACAGGCCCTTGCCGCGGGCGCTCAATTTCTGGTCTCCCCCGGCAGCACGGCTGACCTGCGGACCGCCATGCGCGACAGCGGAATACCGCATCTGCCCGG
>JAJKIB010000229.1 GCA_021154745.1 Mycobacterium sp. | reverse complement strand
GAGCAGATGCGGGAGTACTTCGTGCACCGCTCGCTGTATCACCTCAAGGAGGCCGACCCGCACGCTTTCGCGATACCGAGGCTGATCGGACAGGCAAAAGCGTCGTTCGTCGCCGTCGAGTTCGACGAGTATGGCGGCGGCCGTGGCGCCCATGTGCACCAACAGCTGTTCGCCGACTTGATGGACGCTGCGGGCCTCGACCCGGCTTACCTTGCCTATCTCGAGCACGTGCCTGCCGACGCGCTCGCGTCGGTCAACCTGATGTCACTGTTCGGTCTGCACCGCGAACTGCGCGGCGCATCGATAGGACACTTCGCGTCGATCGAGATCACGTCGTCGCCGGGTTCGCGCCGTCTCGTCGATGCGTTGGAGCGCATGGGCGCACCCCAGTCGTGCGTGAGTTTCTACCGCGAACACATCGAAGCCGATGCGGTCCACGAACAAGTGGTACGCACCGACGTCGTCGGGGATCTCGTTGCGCGGGAACCACATCTCGAGCGTGATGTGGTGTTCGGAATCAGGGCACGCGACGTGGTCGAGGACCGGCTCGCCTCTCACGTGATGGCCTGCTGGAAGGCGGGCCGCTCGTCGTTACGCCGGCCGCTTACTTGACCGCTCGGGGCGCTGACGGCACCGGTGACTGGTGTCGCACAGCGGATAGCTCTTGCTGCGGCGGCATGTGCAGATCGCGACCATGAACCGATCGGATTCCACCACGCTGCCGTCGGCCATCTCGATGCGGACCGGGCCCTGGACCATCACCGGCCCGGACGGCACCACTCGAACGATGCGAGGTTCGTTGTCTCTCATGGCTTGTCCGCTCGGATGACCAACAGTTCTTCTTCTCGGCGCCCCGGTTCGAGCCGACCGGTATCCTCAAGCCACTGCGCGCGCGACGAGAGCACAGGACCGAAGGGAATCCATTGCCACGCAATGACTTCGGCGTCCAGGCCGGAACCGGCCAGCGCCGCAAGCGTTTCCCGCGGTCCCGCGAACTCCGACTGCACCAACAGCATCGTGCCTCCGTTGGCGAGTAGTTTGGGCGCTGCCATGCACAATGGGTCGAGTACCAGGCGTCCGTCGTATCCCGCATCCCACGCGCGTGCCGGTCCGAGGTGAGCCGGCACGCCTTGGATGCTCGGATCATGGGGTACATAAGGCGGATTGCAGACGACCAAGTCGTATGGCCCGAATTCCAAACTGCGCGCCCATGAGCCGAGATGCACCGCCACATCGAAACCGGCGGCAGCAGCGCTTGTGCGGGCACAATGAACAGCGCGTGGGCAGATGTCGAACGCGGTGACCTCCGCGGCGCCCTGTTCGCGTGCCGCGATCGCCACCACACCGGTGCCTGTACACAGGTCGGCGACCCGGCGGCCAAGCGCGAGCCCCGTCTTGTCCATGACGTCCACGAGTAGTTCGGTGTCTTCCTGGGGGGCATAAACGCCGTGGGTGACGGCTGGGATTTCCAGGTCGGTGTATGCGGTTGTCACATCGGCCTTTCGACGGTGTTTGCTTGTGCGTCGCGCACTGACGTGATTAATGCCCGGTATCGCCGTTGTTAAACCGGTGGTACAGGTTTTGCGCATCGGCGTGGCGGGCACACCTAAGCCGTGCACGCTTCTGACATCGCGACGTTGCCGGTTCGGCTCGGCGCCGCCCTTCGACACCGACGTCTGTTTCATCCGGATGGCGTGCTCGCCGAGGGCGTCCTCGAACGGGTGGCTCCGCCGGGCGAGGGCCTGCCCATGCTGTCGTGTGACGTTGTCGGACGGGTGTCGAAGGGGCTCGGCCTGCGCGGCGCATTGCCCGACATCGCCGGATTAGCCTGGCGAATGCCCCCTCCGCAGGACTTGCGGTCATGCATGCCATGGGATGTGCTGCTGGCCTCATCCGTTGCCCCCAGCCGCATCATCCTCGCACCGGTCAGATCGTGGTCGGGCGCCACATTTTCCAGTCTGATGCCGTTGCGGTTCGAGCGCCGCGCCTGGTGGGTACGGGCGCGGCTCACCTCCGACATCGACGCACCGGGGTTATCACTCGAGGTCATCCGAGACCAAATCGATTCGGATGGAATCGAATTCGACATCGAACAGGCTCCGGGCACGGCAGGCTTTCAACCACTGGCCCGCCTGACGCTGCGGCACCTCGATCCGAGCCGTGACGACATCGGGTTCGACCCGATCCTGCACAGTGACGAAGATGTGCGGCTGGTGCCCGGCTGGCTGGCTGATTTTCGCCGCGCGGCCTACCGGCGCAGCCGGGAAGGACGAGACACCGGGTGATCGGCTAGGCGGTGGGCTCTTGGCCGGTTTCGGCCACGTCGGGCGCGTTCTCCCGCGTCGCCATGCCGCCTTCGCGACCTTCCTCGGTCGGTCCTGGGGGACCGCCCTTCGGCTCGTCCGCGTCTTTGTCGTCGTAGATCCCTTTACCGCGCGGCATAGTCCGTTCCTCTCAATGGGATTCGGTGCGGAGTTTCTCCAGCAGTGCGCCTGCCGCTTCCTTGAGGAAGAGGTCCTGCTCGTCGTCGCCGATCTGGACAAGGGCGATGTCGGTGAAACCGGCCTCCCAGTACTTGCGCACCGCGTCGACGATTGGATCGAGATCCGGCCCGCACGGGATGGAGCCAGCCACGTCCTCCGGCCGCACGAATTGTGTGGCACCCTCGAACCCCGCCGTCGTCGGCAGGTCCGCGTTGACCGCCCAGCCGCCGCCGAACCAGCGGAACTGGTCATGCGCGCGTCGCACGGCGGTATCACGGTCGGGATCCCAGCAGATCGGTATCTGCCCGATCACCCTCACCTCGCCCGGCAGCCCGGTCGCCCGCCGCGCGTCGTGCCACGCGTCGACGAGATCCTTGTTCGGCTCGACGGCGATCAGATGGTCCGACAGCGGGGCGAACATGTCGACCGAACGCTCGCCGGACACCGCGGTGGCGATCGCGACGGGGGTTTCGGGGACATCCCATATTCGGGCTGAATCCACCTCGAAGTAGTCGCCCTTCCAGTCGATCAGCTCGCCGGTGAACAGCTCGCGGATGATCTGAATGGCCTCTTTGAGCATCTGCTGGCGCCGGGACACCGTGGGCCAGCGCCCGCCGACGACGTGCTCGTTGAGGTTCTCGCCGCTGCCAACGCCCAGCGTGAACCGGCCGTCGGCGAGGATCTGCAGCGTGGCGGCCTTCTGTGCGACGACCGCGGGGTGATAACGCATGGTCGGGCAGGTGACATAGGTGAACAGCTCGACCTGTTCGGTGGCCTGGGCGACGGCGCCGAGCACCGACCACGCGTACGGCGCGTGGCCCTGCGACGCCAACCACGGGAAGTAGTGATCGCTGGACACCTCGAAGTCGAAGCCCGAACGTTCCGCCGAAACGGCATAACGGACAAGCTCTTTAGGTCCGCTCTGTTCTGTCATCAGGGTGTAGCCAAAACGCGTCATGACGCCGGGGTACCCGGGCATCGCCCCCGAAAAACGACTGCCGAAACGGCTACAGCCTGTCCTTCACCGCCGCCGAGAGACGCGCACCGTCGGCCTTGCCCGCGGCGATTGCGGTCGCGGCCTTCATCACCTGGCCCATCTGCCGCATGCCGGGCCGCTCACCGAGCTCTTCGGCGACTTGGGCGATCGCGGTGTCGGCCACGTCGGCCAGCTCGGCCTCCGTCAGTGGAGTGGGGAGGTATTCGTCGATGATCCGTGCCTCGGCGTGCTCGTTGGCGGCCAGCTCGCCACGGCCGTTCTGGGTATAGATCTCGGCCGATTCCGAGCGCTTCTTCGCCTCTTTGGACAACACCTTGATCACCTCGGCGTCGGACAGCTGCCGCGACTCCTTACCGGCGACCTCTTCGGTCTGGATCGCCGCCAGCAGCATCCGCAGTGTCGCGGTGCGCAGCTTGTCCTGCGACTTCATCGCGGTGGTCAGGTCGGCACGCAACTGGTCTTTGAGATCCGCCATGAGGCAGACGCTACGCCGGGGTGTCGCCCCGGCGGTGCCCGTTTTCCACTGGCGCGCCGGTCGACGACGTTGTCAATTCGCGCAGTGATCGACAGGATGGTGATCATGAGCAACGACGCCGGCGGATTTCCCAACGAGGGTCCGCCGCCGCCGGGCTATCCACCCCCCGGCTATCCGTCACCGGGTTATCAGGGTGATTCGTCACCCGCCTACCAGGGCTATCCGCCGCCAGGATACGGCTACCCTCCGCCGGGTTACCCACCTCCGGGCTATGCGCCGCCGGGATACGGCGCTCCGCCACCGGGTTACGGTCCCCCGGGTGGCTATCCGCCGCCCGGTTATCCCCCGCCGGGATATCCGCCGCCCGGATACGGTCCGCCGCCGCTTGCACCCGCGCTGAAACCAGGCGTCATTCCGTTGCGGCCGTTGAGCCTGTCGGACATCTTCAACGGCGCCGTCGCTTACATCCGCTCGAATCCCAAAGCGACGCTGGGCCTCACGACCATCGTCGTGGTGGCCGCGCAGATTCTTGCGCTCATGTTGTCGGTGGGACCACTGGCCTTCACCGGTGAGCTCCAGCCGTCGCTGAATGGCGAGGAGGTGTCGACGGGCGCGCTGATCGGTTCGTCAGCATCGAGCCTGGCCGGCGCCGTCGCCACTTGGCTGTCGTCCATCCTGTTGAGTGGAATGCTCACCGTCGTCATCGGCCGTGCCGTCTTCGGCACGAGCATCACCATCAGTGAGGCGTGGCAACGGCTCCGTCCCAGGCTGTGGGCGGTGATCGGCTTCACCGTGCTGGAAGTGATCGGCACGGTCGTGGTGATCACGATCGGCGTGCTCATCATCGCCGGCGTCGCCGTAGCCGCCGGCGGTGTCGCGGCCACGGTCATCGGCGTGCCTTTGGTATTGGTCCTGATGGCCGGTCTGGTCTATTTGGTCACCGTGCTCAGCTTCACGCCGTCGATCATCGTGCTGGAACGACTCGCGATCTTCCCCGCGATCTCGCGCTCTTTCAAGCTGGTGCGCACCGATTTCTGGCGGGTGCTCGGAATCTGGTTGCTCGGCGGAATCGTGGCTGCGGTGATTGCAGGGGCGGTCGCCGTTCCGTTCAGCATTGGCGGCCAAGTCCTTCTTGTCGGAGCGTCATCCACGCTGGCGGCACTCATCGCGGTGGTCCTGCTGTCGATCGGCAGCGCGGTCAGTCAGATCATCACCGCACCGTTTTCGGCCGGCGTCATCGTGCTGCTCTACACCGATCGCCGTATCCGCGCAGAGGCGTTCGACCTGGTGTTGCAGACCGGAGCGGCGTTCGGGCCGGGCGCTCCCGCGTATTCCACCGACCACCTCTGGCTGATCCGCCAAGCCTGACGTGCCGACG
>JAJKIB010000228.1 GCA_021154745.1 Mycobacterium sp. | reverse complement strand
GCCCGCCGAAGTGCGCTGGCTGATTCGCCCGTCCTTGGTGCGGTCGAACAGTGCGCCGTAGCTTTCCAGTTCCCACACCCGGTCGGGGGCTTCGAGTGCGTGCAGCTCGGCCATGCGCCAGTTGTTCAGGAACTTCCCGCCGCGCATGGTGTCCTTGAAGTGTGTCTGCCAATTGTCCTTAGGGTTCGTGTTACCCATCGCGGCGGCGCATCCGCCCTCGGCCATCACGGTGTGGGCCTTGCCGAACAACGACTTGCAGACCACCGCCACCTTCAAGCCACGTTCACGTGCCTCGATGACCGCACGCAAACCCGCGCCGCCGGCACCGATGACGACGACGTCGTACTGGTGCCGTTCGACCTCAGCCATAACCCCTCGCTATTCTCCGGAATATTTGATGAAAGCCGTTCTCAGCCAATGAATCTGAGATCAGTAATGGTGCCGCTGGCCACCAGCATGATGTAGAAGTCAGTCAGCATCAGGGTGCCGAGCGTGATCCACGCGTACAGCATGTGCCGCGCGTTGAGCTTGCTGATCTGTGTCCACATCCAGTAGCGCACTGGATGTTTGGAGAAGTGCTTGAGGCGGCCGCCGACGATGTGGCGGCAGGAATGGCACGACAGCGTGTACACCCACAGCAGGATCACGTTGACGACCAGAATCACATTGCCCAAGCCAAAGCCGAATCCGCCGGTCTTATCGGAATGGAACGCGATGATCGCGTCGTAGGTGTTGACCACCGAGATGAGGAACGCCGCGTAGAAGAAGTAGCGATGCGCGTTCTGCACGATGAGTGGCAACCGGGTCTCGCCGGTGTAGCCCGAATGTGGTTCGGCCACAGCACATGCCGGCGGTGACTGCCAGACCGACCGGTAGTAGGCCTTGCGGTAGTAGTAGCAGGTCAGCCGGAACGCCAGCAGGAAGGGCAGCGTAACGGCCGCGTATGGAAGCCACCACACATCAGGGAGGAATTGCGGCCAGAAGTGACTCGACCCCTCCACGCATCCCGTGCTCACGCACGGCGAGTAGAACGGCGTCAGGTAGTGGTACTGCTCCACCCAGTAGTTGGTGCCCAAGAATGCCCGCACCGTCGCGTAGATGACAAAGGCCGCGAAGCCGAGGTCCGTCCACAGTGTCGGCATCCACCACCGGTCGGTGCGCAGGGTGCGCTGCGGAATCTGGGCACGGCTCGGCGAAAAGACGCCGGTCGCCTTGCGGTCGGCGGTGGGTGCGCTCACTTTTCCCTCTCGGTGTGGTTATGTCCCGATCAGACAGCCGCGACGCTAGCCTGCGACTCCGCGGTCGCCCTCATCGCCCCAGAATCCGGTGTCGTACGGGGTGTCCGGGATCGGGATCTTCTCGCCGACGTGGTGGTGATGGCTCACGCCTTTGGCGAGCTCCAGCTCTTCGGCATCGATGTCGAGCCGATCGATGTCGTTGAGGAGGCGTTCGGCGTCATTGACGATGCGGCGCGTGGCGGGGCTGTCCCCGTACCTCGATGCCAGCGATGTCACGCACCGCCGCAGGCTGCCGATTAGCTCGTGCAGCTCGACAAGTTCGGTAGTGGTGGACAATTGACCTCCTTGGGCTGAAGGTGTCACGAATCACAGTACGACACCTGATGCTAGCCACATTATGGAGTTCACAGTGAGACGCATCACGTCGAGGAAAGCGGAGGTAGCCCCATGTCCAACCAGGTCCTCAAGGAGCGTGCCGAGAGTTTGCTGGCCTTGCACCAGCCCGGCAACCCAGTGGTACTGCCGACGGTCTGGGACGCCTGGTCGGCGCGGCTTGCAGTCGACGCGGGGTTCGTCGCACTGACGGTCGGCAGCCATCCGGTGGCCAACTCCGTGGGCAAGGCGGACCAGGAGGGCATGACGTTCGACGACGTGGTCACCCGCGTCAAGCAGATCACCGGCGCGGTCGACGTGCCGGTCTCGGTCGATATCGAATCGGGCTACGCCCAACCGGCCACCCGCCTGATCACGGGCCTGCTGGAGGCCGGCGCCGTCGGCCTCAACATCGAGGACACGGTGCACAGCGAAGGTGGGCGGCTGCGGTCGTCCAGCGAGCACGCCGAGTTGGTTGGCGCCCTTCGCAAGGCGGCCGATGCCACCGGTGTGCACATGGTGATCAATGCGCGTACGGATCTGTTCCTTCGTCAGGACGGCGACGAATCCGACCGCGTCGACCGTGCGGTCGCGCGGCTGAAAGAAGCGGCGGCCGCGGGCGCCGATTCGCTGTACCCGGTGGGCCGCCATGACCCGGAGACGTTGCGGCGCTTGGCCGCTGAACTCCCGTTGCCGATCAACGCGATCGCGCTGCCCGACGAGTCGGACCCGGCGTCGTTTGGTCCCCTTGGGGTGGGCCGGATCAGCTTCGGGCCGTTCTTCCAGTCCGCGCTTTCTGCGCGAGCGAAGGAGATGCTGGCCCGCTGGGCTTAGCATTCCGGCGTGAGCGGTGACGACGACGGCAGCTGGCATGACCAGCAACCGGTGATAGTGGCCGCGGGAGTGGCCGGGCTGGTGCTGTTGGCGCTGCTGGTGTGGGCGGTGATCCACACCGCAGACAGATCGTCGGCGCCACCCGAGCCCGTGGAGTTCGCCCCGTCCTCGGCGACCTCGTGGACGTACACCACCAGCTCGACGTCGAGCACGAGTTACACGGTCCCGAGTGTCCAAACCAGCCAGAGCAACCCGGTCGTGACCGGGCCGCCCGAGTCGACGTCCGATGTGCCCGATGATGACGAAACGATGACGTCGACTTCGACGACCACCAACCCGTACTTGACGACGACGCCGACCAACGCCGGCCATATCTAGGGGGACGCCATGACCCGTGCGCACAGGCACGACCATTCGATGACGCGGGTGGACGTCTTCACCGGCGTCGGATTCGACGAATTCCTAACGGCTTTCGAGGCGGCGGTGCCGGCCTTCGACCCGGCACCCGTGCAACGGATCGTCGAATCCGGCGGCAGCTGGGACGAAGTGCGCGCCACGGCGGCCGAGAACGCGCCCAACGAACTGATGGTCTACGCGAAGATCGACGCCACCCCGCTGCTCGGGGTTGCCGGTCACGACGTCAAGGCGGTCGAGTATCTGCTCGGAAATCACGTCATCGCCGAAACCATGTTCCGGCACGACCCGAAGGCGCTGTTGTACGCGCCGCTGCGGGTGCTGGTGCACAGCGACCCCGACGGCAACGCGGTGTTCTCGATGGATCAACCGAGCTCCGCCTTCGACAGCCTCGGCATCGCCGAGGTGACCGAGGTGGGGTTGGGTTTGGACCGCAAGGTTGCCAACCTGTTGCGGGTCATCGGGGTGAACCCAGGGGCGGCGTTCGGGGCCTGAAAGACGTGGCCGGCACCGCACCGGTCCGCTGCTTCCTTCAACTTGAGTCGACCTCGCGCACGTTCGAGCAACGCGTTCGCCGGCACCGAACGGCTCACACGTCGTCTGCGGCGACGGTGAGCAGACCGTGATGGGCGCTTCACATGAGGCGACATTTCGGCAATATCCGCTGCTTAACCTCGGCGGCATGCGGTCAACATCAAACGTCGTGGTCGTCGGCCACGGCATGGTCGGTCACCGGTTCGTCGAGGCGCTGCGGTCCCGCGACGCCGACGGCACCTGGCGGGTGACCGTGCTCGCCGAGGAAACCGAAGCCGCCTACGACCGGGTGGGCCTCACCGGCTACACCGAGCACTGGGACCGCGGCCTGCTCGCCCTGCCCGGCAACGACTATCGCGACGACGGCCTCGTCGAGTTGCATCTGGGAAGTCGGGTCACCGAGATCGACCGTGCCGGTAAGTCGGTGTTGACCTCCGACGGTGACCGCGTCGACTACGACGCCTTGGTGCTCGCCACCGGCTCGTACGCGTTCGTGCCGCCGGTGCCCGGCCACAACCTTCCGTCGTGCCACGTGTACCGCACGCTCGACGACCTCGACGCGATCCGCGCGGACGCGAAGCGTGCGCTTCAAACTGGACATTCGCGCGTCGGAGTGGTGATCGGCGGCGGTCTGCTCGGCCTGGAGGCCGCCAATGCGCTGAGCCAGTTCGGCCTCCAGACCCACGTCGTCGAGATGGCGCCACGCCTGATGGCCCAGCAATTGGACGAGGCCGGCGGTGCTCTGCTCGGCAGGATGATCGCCGATCTGGGCATCGTCGTGCACACGGGCGTCGGCACCGAGTCCATCCAGCCGGCACAACGCAATCGGCCCGTCCGACGATCCGCAGACGACGACTCGGTGCGGGTGACGCTGAGCGACGGGACGTACATCGACGCCGGTCTGGTGGTTTTCGCGGCCGGCGTACGGCCGCGTGACGAGCTGGCCCGCGATTCCGACCTCGCGATTGCCGATCGTGGCGGAGTGCTCACCGACTTGTCATGTGCCACCAGAGATCCCAACATCTATGCGATTGGCGAAGTGGCCGCTATCGAGGGCCGCTGCTACGGCCTCGTCGGCCCCGGCTACACCAGCGCCGAGGTCGTCGCCGACCGGCTGCTCGGCGGCGGCGCCGAATTCCCCGAGGCCGACATGTCGACCAAGCTCAAGCTGCTCGGCGTCGACGTGGCCAGCTTCGGCGACGCAATGGGGACCACCCCCGACTGCCTGGAGGTCGTCGTCAACGACGCGGTCGGCCAGACCTACGCGAAGCTTGTGCTCTCCGATGACGCCAAGACGCTGCTGGGCGGCATCCTGGTGGGTGACGCCTCCTCGTACGGCGTGCTGCGGCCGATGGTCGGCGAAGCGCTGCCCGGCGACCCGCTGGCGCTGATCTCGCCGGCCGGATCCGAGGGTGGCAGCGCCTTGGGTGTTGGCGCGTTGCCACCCGCCGCGCAGATCTGCTCGTGCAACAACGTCACCAAGGGTGACCTGTGCGACGCGATCGCCGGCGGCTGCAGCGATGTACCCGGGCTCAAGAAGTGCACGCTGGCCGGCACCTCGTGCGGATCGTGCGTGCCCCTGCTCAAGCAACTGTTGGAGGCTGAGGGCGTCGAGCAGTCCAAGGCGTTGTGTGAACATTTCAGCCAGTCGCGCGCCGAGTTGTTCGAGATCGTCTCCGTCACCTCGATTCGCACCTTCTCCGGTCTGATCGAACGGTTTGGCACCGGAAAGGGTTGCGACATCTGCAAACCCGCTGTCGCGTCGATTCTGGCGTCGACCAGCTCCGAGCACATCCTCGACGGTGAGCAGGCCTCGCTGCAGGACTCCAACGACCACTTCCTGGCCAACATCCAAAAAAACGGCAGCTACTCGATCGTGCCGCGGGTGCCCGGCGGTGACATCACGCCCGAGCAGCTGATCCTGATCGGCGAGATTGCAAGGGATTTCAAGCTCTACACCAAGATCACCGGGGGGCAGCGCATCGACATGTTCGGCGCGCGGGTGGATCAGCTGCCGGAGATCTGGCGGCGGCTGGTCGAGGGCGGTATGGAGTCCGGCCACGCCTACGGCAAGGCGCTGCGCACTGTGAAGAGCTGCGTGGGCAGCACGTGGTGCCGCTACGGCCAACAGGATTCGGTGCAGATGGCCATCGACTTGGAGCTGCGCTACCGCGGGCTGCGGGCGCCGCACAAGATCAAGATGGGTGTGTCGGGGTGCGCACGCGAATGCGCAGAGGCCCGCAGCAAGGACGTCGGTGTCATCGCCACCGAAAATGGCTGGAACCTCTACGTCTGCGGCAACGGTGGCATGACGCCCAAGCACGCACAGTTATTGGCCGGCGATCTCGACGACGAGACGCTGGTGCGCTACATCGACCGGTTCCTGATGTTCTACATCCGCACGGCCGACAGGCTACAGCGCACCGCGCCGTGGCTCGAGGCGCTCGAGGGCGGGCTGGACCACCTGCGTGACGTCGTGTGCAACGACTCGCTCGGGCTGGCCACCGAGTTCGAGGAGGCGGTGGCCCGCCATGTCGAGGGGTACGCGTGCGAATGGAAGGGCGTGCTGGAAGATCCGAACAAGATGTCGCGGTTCGTCTCGTTCGTCAACGCCCCCGACGTTGCCGATCCGACGATCGAGTTCACCGAGCAGTCAGGTCGCATAGTTCCGGCGCACGCTAGGAGCGCGACAGACATCGGTATGCCGAAGGTACGGGGGTAGTCCCAAACATGACTCTTCTCAATGACATCCAGGTATGGACAACCGCGTGCCGCCATGACCACCTGATCCCGAACCGCGGAGTGGGAGTGCTACTGCCCGAAGGTGCACAGGCTGCGCTGTTCCTCCTCGACGACGGCTCAATGCACGCCGTTGGCAACATCGACCCGTTCTCCGGAGCGGCGGTGATGTCGCGCGGCATCGTCGGCGACCGGGGCGGTCGCGCTACGGTGCAGACGCCGATCAAGAAGCAGGCGTTCGCCCTTGACGACGGCCGCTGCCTCGACGATCCGGAGGTCGCGCTGCCGGTCTACGCCACGCGCATCGTCGACGGTTACGTCGAAATCGGCGTCTAACTTTTCCAACGCGAGCAGACGCAAAACGACCCCAAAACCGCGGCGTGTCGGGGACTTTTGCGTCTGCTCGCGGAGAAAACTAGACGGCCATCGGCACGCGGGCGCGGCGGAACCTGTTCGCGATCAACCGCACCAACCCGGGATGTGTGCCGAGCGGTTCGGTCACGACATCGGCGCCGCTGGCCCGCAGCCGATCCTGAAACAGTCCCTCCGACAACAGGTACGACGCGACGACGATCCGGCCGCGGCGGCGTCGCCGCAGCATGGCCACGGCGTCGGCGACCCCCGGCTTTCCGGTGGCGGCGAATGCGAGTTCGACGCGGGAACCGGTGGTCGCCGACAACCAGGTGGCCATCATGTGCAGATCGCGCTGGGCGCCGGGGTCGGAGGTACCGGCCGCGGCCAGGATCACCGAATCGTCACGGCGCCAACCGGATTCAACAAGCCGATCCGCCAGGACCCGGACCAGCTGCGGCCCCGGTCCGAGTGCTTCGGTGACGGTGACGTCGGGATGCCCGCTGGCACCGACGTGCGTAGGAATATCAGTGGTGACGTGATATCCGCGCGACAAGAACGCCGGCACAAGGGTGACCGGCTCGTCGGGTGTTCCGGCGAGGACTTCGGACGGCGTCGGGCCCAGCACATCGACGAACGACACGTGCACGCGCTGCCCGAGCGTCGCAGACACCCGTTCGGCGATATCGCCGACCATTTCCACACCCCGCTGCTTGCGGGTGCCGTGAGCCACCAACACGAAGCTCATTGTGTGTGTGTCAATTCGTCGTCGATCGCGAGCCGGTAGCCGCGCTTGACCACTGTCGACACAATGTTCTTGTCGCCCAGTGCTGTTCGAAGGCGCAGCACCGCCGTCTCTACCGCGTGGGTGTCGGTGCCGCTGCCCGGCAACGCCCCAAGCAGATCGGTACGCGATACCACCGCGCCGGGGCGGTGCGCCAGCGCGCGGATGGTCGCCATCCCGGCCGGCGGGAGCGCCTTGACGACGCCGTCGACCATCACGCAGGTGCCGCGGATCTCCAGCAGATGCCCCGCCACCCGTACCGTGCGCGACTGCAACAGCGGCAGCTCGTCGGTGATGTGACGGGCCAACGCCCCCAAGCGCATTCGCACCGGCGCCGACGTCGGCACGCCCAGACGCGCCAGCGGCCTGGCAGTGACCGGCCCGACACACATCGCGTGCACTCCGGTCCGGAATGCCGAAAGAACCTGCTCCTCGATGCCCATCTCGGCCGCTCGCATCAGCACGGATGCCACCGCGGGCGCCGAGGTGAAACTGACCGCATCGAACTTCTCCTCCGCGATGCCCGCCACCAGTTGGTCGAAGTCACCGTTGCGTGGCGCCGGATGCCAGCGGTACACCCGGATCGAGACCACTTCTGCTCCCGCCGCGCGCAATTCGTCGAGAAACTCGGGGAACGGATCCCAGTCGTCGGTGGCGCCGTGCAGCTGCACCGCGATGCGTTGGCCCGCGATGCCGCCCTCGACTAGATAGTGCAAGAGTTCGCGCGACGACTCCGACTCTGGCGACCATTCCTCGGGCAGACCCGCGGCACGCAGCGCCCCAGTGGCCTTCGGACCCCTGGACACGACGCGGGCCTTGCCGAGTGCGACCAGCAGCTCGTGCGTCAGTCCCCAGCCGTCGGCAGCGGCGACCCAGCCGCGAAAGCCGATCCCGGTGGTGGCGATCACGACGTCGGGCGGCACGTCGATCAACGCCTCGGTGTGCTCGCGCAATTCGTCGTCGTCGGGCAGCGGCACCATGGCGATGGCGGCCGCGCTTGTCACGGTGGCGCCGCGGCGTTGCAGCAGCGCAGAAAGTTCGTCGGCGCGGCGTGCGGAGGTCACCGCCACCCGAAATCCGGTGAGCGGTGCCCAGTCGGGCTCACTCATGTTCTATGTGTAGGCAGCGCATGTTTCCAACCCATTACCCAGCCATTGCCTTGCCGTGTCGGCCGATGTGAGCAGGGCAACTCCGTTGTTGCCCTGCGGTCCTGACCCACACGAAGGAGGTCACGTCCGGGCCAAGTCCGAGACGGGTTCTGCACTGGCGACCGGGGTCGACACCGGCCGCCGCACGTACATCACCCAGGTCACCGCGCAGGCGACCACATAGAACACCAGGAAGATCCAGAACGCCGCAGTCGCAGAGTGGCTACTCAGATACGACTGCCTCAGCGCCAGGTTGATGCCAACGCCGCCGAGCGCGCCGACGGCGCCCGCGAACCCGATCAACGCGCCAGACATCGCCCGTGACCACGTGACGCGTTCGGCCTCGGAGACCTCCAGTGAGCGGCTGCGGGCCTCGAAGATCGAGGGGATCATCTTGTAGACCGATCCGTTGCCGATGCCCGACAGCAGGAACAGTGCGATGAAGCCGACGACGTAGCCACCCATCATCACGGCCGTCGCGGGACCGGACGTGTGGTCGTCCAGCGTGCTCACGCCAACCAGAATCCCGGCGCCAAGGATCATTCCGGCGAACACCCACAGCGTCACCCGGCCGCCGCCGATACGGTCGGCCAGCTTGCCGCCGTACACCCGCGACAGCGACCCGAGCAACGGGCCGACGAACGCGATCTGCGCCGCGTGCAGCGAAGCCTGCGCCGCGCTCTGTCCACGTGCGGCGAAGCTGATCTGCAGCACCTGTCCGAACGCGAACGCGAAGCCGATGAACGAGCCGAACGTGCCGATGTACAGCAGCGAGATCACCCAGGTGTCGCGCTCGCGCAGGATCGCGCCCATGGCCGTCAGGTCGATCTTGTGCTGCTCCAGATTGTCCATATACAGGGCGGCCCCGATCCCTGCGACCGCCAGCGCGACCAGGTAGATCGCGCACACCCAGTAGGGCTGCCGATTGCCGAGGGTGGCGATGACGAGCAGGCCGACGAGCTGAACCATCGGCACCCCGATATTGCCGCCGCCTGCGTTGATGCCCAGCGCCCAGCCCTTCAGCCGCTGCGGGTAGAACGCGTTGATGTTGGTCATCGACGATGCAAAGTTGCCGCCGCCGAAGCCGGCCAGCGCCGCGCACACCAGATACGGCCACAGCGGCAGACCCGGGTGGGCCAGCAGCCACATCGTGCCGACGGTGGGGATCAGCAGCACGAATGCCGAGAACACCGTCCAGTTGCGGCCGCCGAAGGTCGCGGTGGCCAGCGTGTACGGAATCCGCAGGCACGCGCCGACCAGCGTCGCCGTGGCGCCAAGCAGGAATTTGTCGCCGGCCGAGAAGCCGTAGATCGCTTCCGGCATGAACAACACCATCACCGACCAGATCGACCAGACCGAGAAGCCGATGTGCTCCGCCGCGACCGACCAGATCAGGTTGCGGCGGGCGATGTGCTTGTTACCGGCCTCCCAGGCGACGGCGTCTTCGGGATCCCAATCGGTGATGCGATGCGACATGCGACCACGCTAGGAATGCTTTATTGCGCGAAACCGCTCCGCGATAACCCCGCCGTGAACTTCCGCTCACGTTGCTGAAGGCGTGGGTGTGAGATTCAGTCGACGCGGTGGGCGTGCACGACGGTGAACGGCAGGTACACCCGGTCATCGTCGAGCAGGTCGGCGATCTTGGCGAACCGCTCCGTCACCTGACGCATCTGCTCCACTACGTCGGGCGGCATCTGATCGGCCATCGCCTTCGGAAAGGCGTCGTCACCGGTCCGGAAGCCGACGGCGTTGCCCAAATAGGTGGTGGGACCGAGGAAGTCGATACGCCAGCCGTTGGCCGTCAACGTGTCGCGGATATTGGATTCGGGCACGTGGCCCATCGGCGCGATCACGCCGTTGACATTGCCGTCGGAGAAACAGGACAGGTGCAGGCGGGCGCCGGGCCGGGTTGCGCGGTACAGGGCGGCGACGTAGGCCTGCTGGCCGTCCTCGTCGAGGCAGTGGTACAGCGCGCTGTCGACCACGGTGTCGAATCGACCTTCGTATCCGGTCAGTTTGGTGGCATCTGCGACGTCGAACGTGACGGTAACGCCGGCGGCGGCGGCGCGGCGGCGCGCCTCCTCGATCGCGGCCGGTGAGCCGTCCAGTCCGGTCACCGAGTGCCCACGCGACGCGAGGTAGATGGCGTTGTCGCCGAGCCCGCAGCCGATGTCGAGCACTTCGCCCGAAAAGCCGCCCAGCGCTTCGAGTTCCATCAATCGAGGTTGTGCCTGATGCACATCCCACGGGATGCCGGTTGGCGCAGGGGCGCCCTCGAAGGTCGGCTCACCGCGGTAGAGCTTGTCGAACGTCTCGGGGTCAGGACGGAACGAGGCTGGAGTGGTCACATTTCCAACGTACGCGCGTCACCAGACGTCGCCGTCGCGCCAGTCGCAGGTGATTTCGGCGGCGGTGTCGAGCTCTAGGTTGTTCGGCAAGCCGATCGGCAATACGAAAAGCCCGTTGTCGTCATCGGGCGTGCGCGTCACTCCCGCCGGCGCCAGCACCGACGTCGGCCCGCGCCACGGCAGCCAGCCGCGAGCCGTGTACATGTGGCGGCCTGCCTCCGACACGCTCAACGCCCCGACTTGGTACGCGCCCCGCAGCACCTGTTCCGCGGCGTCCATCAACGCATGCGCCAGTCCCTGCCCGCGCCAGTCCTCGCGCACGGCGACACCTTCGATGTAGCCGCAGCGCAGTGCGGTGTTGCGGTAGAGCAGTCTGCGCTGAACCACCGCGGCGTGTGCGATGAGCGCGCCGTGCTTCGAGATCAGGGCGTGCATGCCGCCGAGGGAGTGTTCCCAGTCGGCATCGGTGAACTCGCCGCCGAAGGCCTCGAAGACCATGCGGCGGGCATCCTCGCGAGACTCCTT
>JAJKIB010000227.1 GCA_021154745.1 Mycobacterium sp. | reverse complement strand
TCGTACACCGCCACCAGCTCGCGCAGCACCTCGGTCGCGTCGACATCGGGACGTCCCAGTCCCTCTTCCCGCGGCGTGGCGCCCTTCTTCGCGCGGCCGATGCACACCGCATACCAGTCGACCGTCGGATCACGGGCGAGCAAGGCCAGCAAGGGAATCCACGACTCGAGCAGGTGCTTGCCGTCGAGCTTCGAATACGTCACCGACACCAACCGGTCGTCGAACACCGGCGACACCGTGCCGGTCAACCGTCGGCCCGCGCCGAGGTCGATGTCGACGTCGTACGCCTGCGGATCAGCGCAGCGGTAGCGCAACGCGGCGGCGGCCAGCAGCGCGGACTGGTCCTTGATCTCGGTGGCCTTGCGCCAGCCCAATTGACCCGGTGGCAGCGTGCCGCGCCGCCACTCGGCCTGGCGGGCCTCGTCGGGCGTCATGCCGCGCAGCATGTCGTGCAGCATCCGGTCGCCGACGGACCACTCCTCGAGCGCGTTGATGTCGACCGGCATGGCGTCCTCGACACCGTCGACGTCCCACGGCAGCGTGAAGTCGAGCGCGCGGAAGAAGCCCTTGACCGGGTCTCGGAAGAACGCGACGAGATCGTCAAGCACGACGTCGTCCGCCGCAACCGGCGGCAGCGGACCGGAGATGAACGGCGGTTGTGCCGTGCGCTCACTTGTGCTGGCGCGAGCCGCCCGCAGCACAGTCGGGTCGAACGTAAACGACTGATCGGGTATCAGCTTGCCGGGGATCACGTTGCGAATGTCGAAGGGCTGCAACGGATGCTTGACGACGATTCGGCCCCGGACCTTCTCTGTAGTCGTCATGTCGAGGGTGTCCAGCAGTTCGGCGAGCGGCACCGCCGGCGGCCGGTCCTGACCGGAGTATTCGTTGGCGCCGGTGTAGGTGATGACGAGCTTCTCGGTGGCGGCGCCGATCGCGTCGAGCAGCAGTTGCCGGTCTTCGGACCGGATGTCGCGTTCACCGGTCATCGGGTTGCGGGCAAGGACATCGTCGCCGTCGACGATGCCCAGCCGCGGGAACACGCCGTCGTCGAGGCCGACGAGGCACACCACCCGGTGCGGCACCGAGCGCATCGGCACCATCGTGCAGACGGTCAGCGTGCCTGTCCGGAAGTTCGCGCGGGTGGGCCGACCCGCGAGGTGACGGCCGAGCAGTGCGCGAATGTCGGGCAGCCGCATGATCGTGTCCCCGCGCGGGCCTGCGGTCGCGAGCACGTCGGCGAACTCGCGTTGCATTTGACTGGTCTGCCACGCATCGTTGTCGTCGACGCGGGCCACGAGGTCAATGCCGTCAGCGAGCGCGGTGAGCCAATCGCGTAGCGGCCGCGCGCCGTTGAGCGAGTCGACCGTCCGCTGCAGCCGGTCGACATATTCGGCGAGCTTGCCTGCCAGCTCGACGCGATTGCTGCTGACGTCGTCGAGCGGCAGCGTGGAGCCGATCCACGCGTGCGAGTCGTCCGACAGCGCGACACCGGCCAGCACTCGGTCGATGCCGAAACGCCAAGTGTTGTGGACGAAGTCGACACCGAACGGCTTGCGGTGCTCTTGGTCGAATCCCCAGCGGATGTTCGCCTGCCGCACCCAACGGGTGATGCTTTCGAGGTCGTCGTCGGTGAAGCCGAATCGCGCCCTTACGGGTGCGGCCTGCGCGAGGTTGAGTACCTCGCTGGCGGTGACGCGACTGCCGGCCAGGCTGAGCAGTTGGCTGGCGACGCCGAGCAGCGGGTTGGTCTGGATCAGAGAGCGGTCCGCCAACCGCACCCGCAGGCGGTGCGCGGGATGGGCGCCGTGCACGACGTCGCCGAGCCCGAAGTCCGCGTTGATCAGCGGTGCGTAGGTCTCGATGTCCGGGCACATCACCAAGATGTCGCGTGGTTCCAGCGTGGGGTCGTCGGCGAGCAGACCGAGCAGAACCTCTCGGAGGACGTCGATTTGGCGGGGTGGGCCGTGGCAGCTGTGCACCTGAACGGAGCGGTCGTCGTCGCGCAGCGTCCTGCTGTCCCGACGGACCGCGTTGGCGGCGATGTCGGACTGCAGCCAGCCGAGCAGGGTGCCGGGGTGCTCAGGGCCGCCAGCCGGACCAAGCAGGTATTCGTCAGTATGAGGGTCAGCGGGGAGACTGCGCTGGAGCTCGCGAAGGTCGCGGCCGAGGGTGGCCAGCAGTGGATGGTCGACGTTGCGGTGGCTGGTGTCGTCGCGGCGGGGGATGGGGCCGTGCTCGCCTGCGAGTTTCTGCCACAGATCGTCGCTGGGATGCGGCAGCCAGAGGTGGAGATCGTGGTGGGTGGCAAGCGCATTGAGGAGCTCGACCTCGGTGGACGGCAGGCGGGTGTGCCCGAAGAGCGACAGGCGCTCCGGCAGGTCGATCGGTGATTCCTGCAGTCGGGCAAGCGTTTTGGCGTGCCGAACGTGAGGCGGGCCGGCCTCGACGCGGTCGAGCAGGGCGCGCCACAAAGGTGGCTGCCACTCGAGGTCGGGATCGATATCACCGGCGACATCACGTTCCCAGTCGATCAGCAGCTGCGGCCGCTGCCGAGCGTAGGACGCGAACAGCCCCGCCAGCCGCCGTGCGACGGCATAGCGGCGGCCTTGGCGCAGCTCCTTCTCCTCGCCCGCCTCGAAGTGGCCGAGGTGGGTGGCGAGGGTGCGGCACCAGTCCTCGGCGCAACTGGCGTCGATGACCTCGAGCAGCGGCCACACCATCGCGTCGGGTGACCAGGGGTCGTCGTCGGTGGTGCCGGTGATCTCGGCAATGAGCGACTGCGGATTGCGGAAGGAGATGCCGGCGCAGATGCCGTCTTGGCCGTTGCCGCGGCCGAGAACGTGGCTCAGCCGCTGACTCAGCCAGCGTTCAACACCCTTGGCGGGAACGATGATCAGTTCCTCGGCGAACGGATCGGGCAGGGGAGTGGACAGCAGGGAGCCAAGGCCGTCGGCGAGGAGATCGGTGCGCTCAGCGCGGTGGAGATGAAGCGCCATCGAGGTCAGACTAGGACGATCCTGTCGCCGCCTTCGACAAGACGCTTCAACTCTCCAACCACGCGGCCGAGTTCGTCGACCATCCAGCTGGTACACCCGCGGCTGCGATACGCCGCCAGCAGCTCGCCGTAGTACCAGAGGTGGTCTTGCGGGTTCTTCCGGTTGAAGCGCTCCCAAAGTGATGGCCCATGGGTGTGGTAGTCGCGCAGCATCGACCGCGCGTTATCGAGCTTGTCGGCGACAGAGACCAAGAGCGTGTCGTCGCCCACGTCTGCAAGGTGATTGATGTAGGTCCGCTTGCGGTCGAGCCACGGTGGCTTCGGTTCCTCATCGGCGTCGCTGCATTCGTCGACGATGCGGGCGACGTCCTCGCCGAAGTTGGCGCGGATTTCCTGCAGCGTCTGGGGACCGCCCTGATCCTCTACGGCGTCGTGCAACAAGGCCGCGATGGCCTGTGTTTCGGAGCCGCCGTCGTTGATCACCAGCCCGGCCACCGCCAGGAGATGTCCGACGTACGGGATGTCGCCGCCTTTGCGTACCTGGTTGTGGTGCTTCAGCTCGGCGTACACCAGCGCCTTCGAAAACTGGCCCGTCAGCTTCGGTGTCGAGGTTTGCTCACTCATCTTTGATTTCTCCTCTTTCAGTTCGACCATAGCCGCGGGGGGTGACATCGAGATTTGCCCGCGTATGCGCGACAACGGTGGCTCCAGCGACAAAATCGCGGCTTCGGTGTGTGTATGCTTGGTGTATGGCACGCACAAACATCGACATCGATGACCACTTGGTCGCTGAGGTGATGCGCAGGTTCGGCGTGGCCACAAAGAAGGAAGCCGTCGATCTTGCTTTGCGGCGGCTCGTCGGTGTGCCGCTAACCAAAGAGTTTCTGCTCGGACTTGAAGGTGTCGGCTGGGATGGCGATCTCGACATGTTGCGACGCGACAAGCCGGACGAGTTCGCGTGATCCTGATCGACACGTCGGCGTGGATCGAGTATTTCCGCGCAACGGGGTCAGCCGCCGCGGTCGAAGTGCGACGATTGCTTACGGAGGAGGCGGACCAGGTCGCGATGTGCGAGCCCGTGGCCATGGAGATTCTGTCGGGCGTCACTGACGACAAAACCCATGCGAAACTCGAGCGACTCGTCAATGGTTTGACATCGTTGAGCCTCGACAACTCGATCGACTTTCGTACAGCCGCGCAGATATATCGCGGGGCTCGTCGCACCGGTCGAACCATTCGCAGCATCAACGACTGCCTGATCGCCGCGGTAGCGATCCGCCATGGTGCTCGGATTGTGCACCGGGACACCGACTTCGACGTCATCGAAGCGATGACCAACCTTGCCGCCACGCCGCTCAAATAAACTGCCACCGCATCCGCCCGAATTGTCGCTCTGTACGCGGGCAATCTGAATAGTGCCTTGACGACGGCGCCGCCCGATCGGCCACCCACCTGTCTCTAGGGCCGCCTCATGAAGGCAGTCACGTGCGCCACAAGCCCTGTCCGGCGCTGAGGTTCTAGACTGAAGCAGCTTCACGAGATGCCGTCGCCAAGCTCCGACTGGACGGCACGCCAACCCCACGCTCGTGGGTGGCTCGGATGACGAAGCGGTCTGCACCAACCGGTGCCGGCAAGAGCGCCTCCTCAACGGAGGCCCTGAAAAGGGAGCTCCATGCCCAAGTACTTCTTCCGCCCCTTCATCGCCGATCCCGTGTGCGCGTCATCGAATCCCGGCCACCACGTCGACGTCGGCCGCTACTTCATGGCCGTCGTCAAATCATCGGTCATGATTCCGGTCAGAGCCGAAGTACGCGATGGGTTCATCCGGCTCGACTCGGCTGAGAGCTCCGCCGAACTCTGGAACCACCGCCCCCACGATGTGGACGTGGCGCTGCGCAGCACCCGCGGTGTCGCCGAATGGACCCCCGAATGGCAAGTGCTGCTGGTGCCGAGAGCGTGCCTCGCCGGCCAGCACACCGAGTGCGACGCGGCGCTCAGCCTTGCTGCACCTCGTTGTTTCCGGCGTTATTGATGTCCGGTGAGCCGGAGTGGTACGTGACGACATTGTCGAAGCCCGACGCGTTGATCGCGTCGGACGTCTCGAGGGTGACCTTGTTCTGCATGCCTGACACCGTGACGGTCGTGCAGTGACCCCTGATCGTGACGGTGTTGGAGACGCCGCTGATGCTCACAGGGTTGTCGTTGCATTCGAGCGTCTGGTTCTTGCCCATGCCTGAGACGCTCAGCTGCGCACCCGGCGGGGCAGCGGTCGGCTGAACCGGCATGCTCGGCGTGCTCGGCATGCTAGGCATCGAAGGCATGGACGGCATGCTTGGGATGTTCACGCCCGGGATATTTGGGATCTCACTCGTCGACTTGTCGACGATGATGAACCCGACACCCGCCGCAATAATCATGAACACGGCGGCACCAATCCCGAGCACCACCCACGGAATACCCGCCGACACCTTCCGCGGCGGCGGGCCCCACGGGGCGCCGTAACCCGGCGGTGTGTACGGCCCCTGCGCCGGCGGCGGCATAGGCGGTACCGGCGGAGGCATGTAGGCGTCACCGCTGGTGTAAGGCTGCGTGGTTCCCAGCTCGGTCGCGTGTGCCGTGAGCGGTTGCTCCAGCGCTCTGATCCGCGCTTCGGGATCGTCCTGCGGCTCCATGCGCAGATGGTCCCACACAAGCGGCTCACCAGTCGCGGCTTGCTCAGCAACTGTGACGATTTGCTGACGACGGGCACGTCCCGCCGTGCGAAGTGGTACTCAGGAAGTGTGGTGGCCCCGGGCTTCATCGCCATCGGCAGTGGTCCAGCGGGATTGAGCGCAGCGGAGATATTCCGTAGCAAGCACCCCCACATTCCCGTGCGGATCCTGACCACGACGTCGAGTTGCAGCGCGGCATCACCGTCGACCACATCGATCTGGCCCACCAGGAGGTCGTCACCGCCGGCGGCCGCCGCTACCCGTACTGGCAGCTCGTGTTGGCCTGCGGTGCCAATCCCGTCCCGCTGCGCGTCCCCGGCGCGGAGGCCGCTCTGACGCTGCGTTCCTTCGCCGACGCCGTCATCTTGCGGATGGCCGCCCGTAGCGCCGACTCCGCGGTCGTGATCGGCGGCGGGTTGATCGGCTGCGAGGCGGCCGCATCGTCGTCGACGAGCACATGCACACCTCGGCGTTGAACGTCTATGCCGCAGGCGATGTCGCGCTTGCCTACAACGTGACTGCCGGCCGGCGCATCCCCGCTGAGCATTGGCACGACGCCGCCCAACAGGGCCTCGTCGCCGGGCTATCGACCGCCGGCCATCCCGCGGCGTGGGACAAGGTGCCCGGATTCTCTTGCACCATAGGCGAATCCACTCTGAAGTACTGCGGCGATTACCGGCTCGCCGACCAGCTGGTCCGGTCGCACACCCCGATGACGATCTAGCGAAGCTTCACCCGACCCCGCGGGGCAGCGTGCGCTGTGGGTCGCAAATGCTCAGCACCCGCGAAACCGCAGGGCCTGGAACCACCATCCAGCTGACCGACGCGCGAGAGCTACGCGCGTCAATGGTCTGCAGCGCCGAAAAGCCAGCGGTACCAAAGAAAGTGACGTCCCTCAGGTCGAGAACGAGGCTTCGGCAGTTCGCCCCGCGGTGGAACACATAGTTGAGCACCTCGGCGGCATTGGAAGCGTCGATATCGCCTGCAACGCTGATGCGCACGACAGTGGCATTCACCCATTCGGTGGAAAGTTTCAACCCCGCGCGGCGAGTCGTCGTGGCGAGAGCGGGTGTCGTCATAGTCATAAGTGGTCGACTCCAAACGTGACAGCCAATAAGACAAGGTCGCGTCAAGAAGGCCTCACAACAGGTGGTTTGCTCCTGCGCCTTGTGACGGTACCGGCGGCTGGGAACTCAACCGTTTGTCAGCCTACGTCAGTCGGCGCCCGTCACCACAGCCCGCTGGAAATTTCTTATGGAACCGCCAGTGTGGCGCTTCACAGCCAATCTCGTCGCCGGAACATCCAGTACAGCCCCGCCACGCACAACACGATGATCGCCGCGCTCGCCACGAATCCCCACAACGTGTTGATCCCCGGATACAACACGTTCTGGCCGTAGTAGCCGGTCACCGCGGTCGGCACGGCGATGATCGCCGCCCATCCCGTCAGCTTCTTCATCACCGTGTTCAGGTGCGCATCCTGCAGCGACAGGTTCGTCTCGAACACCGTGGTGACCATGTCCCGCAACGATTCCGTCCACTCCGACACGCGCAGCACATGGTCGTAGAGGTCCGAATACAACGGATCCAGTTCGGGCGCCGTCTTGGCGTCCAGGCGACGGTGCTGGATAGAGTTGACGACTTCCCGCATCGGCAGCACCACCCGCCGCAGTTCGACGAGGTCCTTGCGCAGGCGAAACGTCTTGCGCTGCATGCCGCTTCGCGGATTGTTCTCGAACAGATCGTCCTCGATGGCCTCGATGGCTTCGTCGAGCGCCTGCACCGCCTCGAAGTGCCCGTCGACCACCACGTCGAGCAGACCGTGCACCAACGCCCCGACGCCGTACTCCTGGCCGCCGAGTTCGTCGAACCGCTGCGACACCGCGTCGATGTCGAAGTGGGGCGAAAGGCGCACCGTGATCAACCCTCGCGGCAGCACGAACCCGGAGATGCGGTGCACGTCGAGCATCGACACCGTCTCATCGGCCCGCTCCTTGGTGGAGACGCCGTACACCGTGAAGAAAGTGTGGGTTCGATAGACGACGGCCTTGGTGCGTTCGGACTCCGCGATCGCGTCCTCGACCGCCCACGAGTTCAGGCTCAGCTCTTCGGCAAGATCCTTGAGGATCGCGTGGTCGGGGTCGTAGATGTCGCACCACACCAGGGTGTCGTCCTCGGCCAGGTAGTCCGAGATCGACGGGAAGTCGAAATCGTCCTGCGGCTTGCCGGCCCGCCACACCCGGCCTCGGACGTGCGTCACCCCATCATCATGTCAGCTGCCTTGTCGCTGATCGGCCGCGTCGACGGGGACGCTTCCGAGACCCCGGTCGATTGCCGCGAGACTCGCCTGCGTGCGGTTGTTCACGCCCAACTTGGCGTAGACACGCTCGACGTGGTTGCGGGCCGTCTTCTCGGCGATGAACAGCTCGGCGGCGATTTCGCGGTTTGACCGGCCCTGCGCCACGAGTCGCAGCACCTCGACCTCCCGGGCGGTAAGCCCCGCTGACCGGGGCGTGCTGCGCGATGCCCGATGCCCCGCAGCCGCCAACACGGCCTCCACCGACTCTGCGTCAAGACGTCCGGCGCGCGCGTCCTGGCGCAGCTGACTGGCAGCACCCGAAGGATCGAGCGAGGGCCGATGTGGACGAGGCTCGAGCAATTGGTGATAAGCCACCGCCGCAGCGAGCAAACGGTCGTGTGCGGCCAACTCGCCGCGGGCAAGTCCTCGGGGAAAACCGGACCCATCGATGCGTTCCTCGTGCTTGGTCGCGACGGACACCACTGACTCCAAGCCGCCGACCCGGCTCAGTATCCGTCCGGTCAGGTACGGGTACATCCGTACCCGCTCCCATTCGGCCGTACTGAGCGGCCCCTTCTTCTCCCAGATCTGGTTAGAAACCCCCAATCTGCCGAGGCCGTGCACGAGCCCTGCGCGGTAGAGACGCGTGATGTCCGCCGCCGGCATCCGCACATGTCGAGCCGCCGCGGCCACCAGATCCGCGACGGCACGCGAGTAGCCAGGAGAACACGGACACTTGAGGTCGACGAAATCCGCCATGGCCCTGAGCAACTCGTCGATCTCGTCACCTTCGAGAGTACGGCCGCGATCCGGGGCCTGCGCCAACGCCGCGGTCCAGACATCCATTTCGAGCACTCCGTCGACGATCGTGGCGGCGGCACGCTCGAACACCTCGGCCACGGCCGGGCTGAACTGCGTGCCACGCCTGGCCCGGACGACCTCAACAGCCTGTCCGAGCCCACCCGTCCGCAGGTGCACTTCGACGACATCGGCCAGGTGCACAATGTGGATTTCGGCCGGAATCTGCTCTGCCCGAGCGCCGTTCGGCATCCCCCGGCCGTCCCAGCGTTCGAAGATAAAGGCCAGCGCCTCCCCAACCTGCCGGTCCAGTCCCATTCGATCGGAGAGAACCCCGGCAGAACTGCAGTGCGAATGAATCAGTTTGGCGACTTGGTTACGTGCGGTGAGAGTAAAGGCAGCTGCACGGATGCCGCGCTCCCAGCCCGGCAATCCCCGCCCCACATGACTGAGCATCAGACGCAGGAACGGCAACCCCGTCATGTCCACCGCGTAGGTGTCGGCCCGGAAGGCGATGTCGTCACCGAAGAGTGCCGAAAGCTCATGCGAATCGGCGTGACAACCAACCCATCCCACCAGGTTTGCGTAGTAGACGATCGCCCGTTGCTGGGCGTCGAGGCCCATCCGCTCGGCGATGCGTGTCGCGATCAGTGACGACCGAAGCATGTGTTCCATCGGTTGCCCCAGGCCGAGGTCGATCGCCAGCGATATCGCCGCCAGCAACTCGGCTCTGCGCAGACCCGTTCCCGAGGCACGCGGCGTCGAGGTGGGGTGCACGCCCCCATTCTGCACCTGAAATTGACGCGGTCGATGCGAACGACGCGGCAGCGCCCTCATTGCAGCGGGGTGTCACCTCTAGGCCCTGGTGGCGATATCCATCGTGTAGCAAACCGCTGTTCCGTCCAGGACGACGGTTCCGTCGTCGCGGGTGACGGTGGTGCGCAGTTCGGTGATCGGTTTGTCGGTGCGCGCCGAGATGACTTCGACGCGGCCCGTGATGGTGTCGCCGCAGCGCACCGGTGCCTTGAACGCCCAGTTGACATTCAGGAACACCGTGCCAGGTCCCGGCAACTTTTCGGCCACAACGGCATTCAGGATGGCGCTGGTGACTCCGCCCTGGACGACGATTTCCCCGAAACGGGATGCCTTGGCCGCGGCTTCGTCGTAGTGCAGAGGGTTGCGGTCACCGCTGATCTCGGTGAACAGGGCGATGTCATTGTCACCGACAGTGCGTGAGAGCTGCGCTGTCTGACCGACGAACGGCGTTGTGCGCGTAGGGCTGGTGGTCATGGCTTTCCTCCTGGGGATGTGGGTGGTGTGCGTGGGCACGCAGGGCGGACATCGCCACGGCACCGATGAGCGGGCCGGGCGCAAGGAGAAGGAACGCGTAGTGCCAACCGATCAGATCGGCGACAATCGGCACGAGTTGGATGGTGACAACGGTCAACAGGAAACCGATGCCGGTCTGCGCCGTCAGCGCGGTGCCGACGTACCGGGCGTCCGTCGTCTCGCTGAGCGCCGTGGAGAAGACGCCCGAGTCGGCGATGACGGCTGCACCCCACACCATGACGAAGACGACGAGAACGATTGTCGGGGCGGCGAAGAAGAGTGGTGAGGCCACGCAGCAGGTTCCGCTGATCACCAGCGCTGCCACCGCCGCCGGAGGGCGACCGAAACGGTCTGATGCCCAGCCGCCCAGAAGGCATCCGAGCGCCCCGGCGACCCCGATGGCGACAAATGCGATGAATCCGGTCGACGCTGTGCTGGCGTCGCCGCGTGCTCCCCGGCCGGCGGCGACGAACATGGACAGCCACGTCCACAGTGCGTAGAGCTCCCACATGTGCCCGAAGTAGCCGAGACTGACCAGCCTCGGCCCGCGCTCGACAAATAGTGCAATCGCGTATCGCGGATCCGGTGTGATCGTGCGAATGTCCAGGTGTGGACCGGGTCGGATGACAGCGAGGGCGACAACGGCACCGGCCGTGCTCAATACCGCCGCGGCCAGCATGGCAGTCCTCCACGGCAGCGGCCCGATGCCGCTGATGAGATGGGGTAGCGCGGAGCCAAGGGTGAGCGCTCCGATCAGAATCCCGAACGTGCGGCCGCGATTGGTGGATTCGGACCACGACGCCATCAGCTTCATGCCCACCGGATACACGCCGGCCAGGAACATCCCCGTGAGGAATCTCATCGGGATCGCCGCGCCGAGGCCGGTGGCGAAGAAGGCCATTGCCGCGGTGCACGCCCCGGCGCCCAGTGCGCTTGCCGCAAGCAGCTTCTGCGGTGTGACGCGGTCGGCGAGGTTGAAAACCGATGACGTGATCGCGCCCGTTACGAACCCGATCTGGACCGAAGCGGTCAGCCAGACCGCGGCCGTCGCGCCGATGTCCCATTCCGAACGCAGACTGGGGACAGCTGCGGTGGCGGAGAACCAGACACTCAGGCCCAACACCTCCACAAGCGCGACGAGCGCGCGTTGCTGGTTGGTCCGCGACAGCATCATTGTCGAATGCC
>JAJKIB010000226.1 GCA_021154745.1 Mycobacterium sp. | reverse complement strand
GCCCAGTACTGACCCTCACCGGCGATGAATCCGACGAGGTACACCGGCATGGTCTGAGCGTTCACCGCGGTGAGGTTCACCGCGAAGAAGAACTCGTTCCACGCGAAGATCACGCAGATCAGCGCGGTGGCCGCGATACCTGGCGACACCAACGGCAGGATCACCTCGCGCACGGACCGCCACAGGCTGGCGCCGTCGAGGCTGGCCGCCTCGAGCAATTCGCCGGGAACCTCGAGGAAGAACGACCGCATCATCCACACCGCGATCGGCAGGTTCATCGAGGTGTACAGGATGACCAGCGCCCAGATGTTGTCCAGCAGACCGATATTGGACACGATCACGTACAGCGGCAGGATCGCCGCCACGATCGGCAGCATCTTGGTGCTCATGAAGAAGAACAGGGCGTCCTGCGTCTTGCGAACCGGTCGCAGCGACAACGCGAACGCGGCGGGTGTCCCGAGGAGCAGCACAAGGATGGTCGAAATGCCGGTGGCGAAGATGGAGTTCAGCATCGCCGGACCGATGCCCTTGTCGAACACCGCAGCGAACTGATCCAGCGTCGGGGTGAAGAACAGCTTCGGCGGACTGGTCGCCGCGTCGCTTTCCTGCTTGAACGCCGTCAGCACCATCCAGAGCACCGGGAAGAAGAACCCGAGCCCGACGAGCCACGCCACCACTCCCCAGGGACTGAACTTGCGACTCTTCTTCTTCGACGCCACGCCCGTATCTGTTGTCGCCGTGGTCTTCTCAACTGTGGTAGTCATCAGGCCGCCTCTTCCTTGCCGGAGAATGATTTGAAGATCAACCGAAGTGCGAAGCTGGCGATGATCATCGTGAAGATCACCACGACCACGCCCATCGCCGCGGCCTGGCCCATGTCGAAGCCGAGGAAGGCGCGTTGATAGATGTAGAACGGCAGGTTCGCACTGGCGATACCCGGCCCGCCCTGCGTCAGCATGTAGATGGTGTCGAACGTGTTGACCAGGTAGATCGCGCCGAGCACGACACCGAGTTCGATGAAGCGCCGAAGGTGGGGCAGCGTCAACTCACGGAAGAGTTGAAGCGCGCCCGCACCGTCGACTCGACCGGCCTCCAGGATGTCGCGAGGCATCGACTGGAGGCCGGCGAGGATCAGCAGCATCATGAACGGCGTCCACTGCCAGATCAGCACGACCATGACCATGGTCAGCGGGAACTGGCCGATCCAGTCGACCTTGTCGATTCCGATCAGTGACAGCACCCAGTTCAGGATGCCGTTTGTGGCGTCGAGGATCGTGGTCTTCCAGATCAGCGCTGCCGCAACGGGTGTGACGAGGAACGGGGTGATCAGCAGCGTCCGCACCACACCTCGGCCCAGGAATGCGCGATCGAGCAGCAATGCCAGCAACAGTCCGAGGAATGCCGAGACAAGCACCACGACAACGATCAGGACGACGGTGTTGAAGGCGACCGTCCAGAACTGGCTGTCCTTGACGACCGCGATGTAGTTGTTCAGTCCCACGAACTGTCGTGACCCGGGGCGAACCAGGTTCCACGACAACGTCGAGTAGTACAGCGTGAACAGGAACGGGATCTGGGTGACCACGATCATGAAGATCAGCGCCGGAAGCAACGGCCCGCGCCTGCGCCAACCTTCGGCGCGGCTAACCCCTGCCCCCTGCGCTTCGCGGATCTTGCGGACCCGTTCGGCCACTGCTTGCTGACTGACGTCAGCTTCGGTATCAGCGGTAACAGTCATCACTTCTCCTGGTATGTCCGGCCGACGACCTCGGCGTATTCCTGTGCTTGGGCGAGCGCGTCATCCACGGATTTCTGTCCGGCGATCGCAGCGCTGATCTGTTGGCTCACCCGCGTCCCGAGATCCTGAAACTCCGGGATCCCGACGAACTGAACGCCGGTGTACGGGACCGGCTGCACTGTCGGCTTGTTCGGGGTCGCGTTCTTGATCGATTGCAGGGTCAGCGGCCCATAGGACTTCGAGATCGCCTCGTACTCCGGCAGATCCGTATAGGTCGAGGTCCGACTGCCCGGTGGGACGCGGGCCCAGCCCAGCTTCTCCCCGACCAGCTTCAGGTAGTCCTTGCTGGTCATCCACGAGATGAACTTCCATGCGCCATCTGGATTCTTGGCGCCTTTGGGAATGCCCAGCGACCAGGTATAGAGCCAGCCCGAATTCGGCTTCTCGACAATCGGGGCGGGCAGATAGCCGATTTTGCCGACCAGGTCCGGGTAGGTCTTCGGGTCTTCGAGCACCGAGACCGCCGACGTCGCGTCGTACCACATGGCCGTCTGGCCCTGACCGAATAGATTGGCGCACTCCTGGAATCCCGTTGACGATGCTCCGAGTTCACCTGCTTTGTTGATCAGGTCGACGTAGAAGTTGACGGCCTTGCTCACTTCAGGGCTGTTGAGTTGCGCGTTCCATTTTTCGTCGAACCAGCGCCCGCCGAAGGTGTTGATGACCGTGTCCAGCGGGGCCAGCACCTCGCCCCAACCGGGCTTGCCGCGTAAGCAAATACCCGCCCGGTCAGCGGTCTTCAGCTGCTCCGCCCATTGTGCGACCTCCCCCCACTGGGGCTGGTAGTTGGGATCTTGGTTGACCTTGATGCCAGCCTGCTCGAACAGGTCCTTGCGGTACATCAGGAACGACGACTCCCCGTAGAAGGGAACCGAGTACATATTGCCGTCACGGGACAGCGAATCGCGCAGGGATGGGATGAAATCGTTCTCGTCGTAGCCCGGAGTCTTCTTCGCATAGTCCGAAAGATTCAGCAGCCAGCCGTCTTTCGCCCATTGGGGGGTCTCGAAATTGCTGATCATGACGACGTCGAACTCACTGCCACCCATGGCGGTCGACATGGTGATCTTGGCGCGCGCCTGGTTCTCCGACAGCGTGATGAACTTCAGCTTCGTGCCCGGATTGGCGGCCTCGAACTCCGTCGACAACTTCTGGGCATCCGTCATCTGCGAGTTGGAGACCAGAGCAATCGTCACCTCGTTCTTCGAGGCTCCCAGGCTGCCGGCCCCCGCACAGCCGGAGGTGACCACCAGCCCGGCGGCCGCGACACACGCTCCCAGTCTTTGTAGCGCTCTCACCATTACCTCACCTTTCACTGTGCCAACAGCCAACGAGCACAATCGATGTCACAGACAAGCAGCCGTGCGAGCTTGCCGCGCAGCGCGCCGAGGGTGGCGTGGTGCTTGGTGGCGCCGCTTGAGATCAGGATCGTCTTCTCGCACGTTCGGATGTCCTCGAGGGGAACGGAGACCGCACGCTGCTGTAGTTCGGTGTCGACGGGCGCACCCTCCGCGTCGAAGAACCGGCCTCCGATCTCGCCGACCGCCCCGAGCGAGATGAGCTCGTCGAGCATTCGGGTGTCCAGGAAGCTGCCTTCAAACAACGTGGTCGACGTCGACACGGCGCCGACACCGAAGAGCATCACGTCGGCACGCCTGCCGGCCTCGAGGGTGCGCGAGATCAGCGAGTCGCTGCGCATCGAGACCACGGTCAAGGGGTCCGCGTACAGGGGCGCCGGCAACCGGATCGTGGTGGCCCGCAGCACATCCGCGCAGCGGCCGAGGATGAACTCGGTGCCGGTCTGATACGCGGCGGTTGACATCGCACCGTCGAGTTGGACCACCACGCGGCAGCTCGCAACACCGGGCGACAGGGCGTCGGCCACCGCGACTTGCTCGGGGCCCCAGGTGAATCCGAGCACATCCTTGGGCGACAGCCTGCGCATCAACACGGCCGCGGCGGCACGGCCCACGCTGGCGTATCCGGCGGGCCGCCCGGGCGCGCCGACATCAATGCCGTGGCCAGCGACCACGGCCTCCGTCAGGCCGTAGCGCTGCTCGAGTTCGCGTTCCTCGTCGGCATGCAGATCCTCACGCATGTCCGGTGGGACGACGACATCGATGCGGACCAGTCCCTTTGCTTTGGCCCGAGCGACGAGTCGGCCGGCCGTCGGGCGGGACACACCGAGCCGGGACGCGATCTCGGCCTGCGTGAGGCCGTCGAGGTAATAGAGCGTCGCCGCACGCAACGCGAGCCGCAGGTCTTCGGGGGTGGATGTGCGGTCCCGCGGCGTCGACACTGCCTGGCCTCCGATCGTCCCGGCGACCTTGCCGTTCGACGTCCCGATGGCCACTGGGCTCTCTCCTGCTGCGTGTCCGATCCAGGAGCATTTGCTCAGGGATGCGAGTAGATGTTCATCACGTTAGCATGGAGATTGTGACGCACACAACACTTTCGCCGGATACCCAGATGCGGGCCGCCGTCCTTGTCGAGCCAGGCCAGATCGAGATGAAGGAGCGGCCGATACCCGACCCGGGCCCGGGTGACGTGTTGATACGAGTGTCGTCGGTGGGGGTGTGCGGGTCGGACACGCACTACTACCGGCACGGCCGCGTCGGCGGCTTCGTCGTCGACGCCCCGCTGGTGCTCGGCCACGAGGCGGCCGGAACCATCGTCGGCGTCGGCGAGTCTGTGGACAGGTCTCGCGTCGGTCAGCGAGTGTCCATCGAGCCGCAGCGTCCCGATCCCGACAGCGAGGAGACACGAAGGGGGCACTACAACCTGTGCCCCCACATGCGGTTCTTCGCCACCCCGCCCGTGGATGGCGCGTTCTGCGATTACGTCACCATCGGTGCGGGGTACGCCCATCGGGTGCCCGACTCGGTGTCCGACGATGCCGCCGCCTTGTGTGAGCCGCTGTCGGTCGGCATCGCCGCCGTCCGCAAGGCAGGCCTGGACGGCGGTTCGCGCGTGCTGATCACCGGTGCAGGGCCGATCGGCATTGTTCTCGCTCAGCTCGCGCGAGCCTATGGCGCCACCGACATCGTGGTCAGCGATCCCGATGAGTCCCGCCGTGCACAGGCGACGGCGTTCGGGGCGACGGCGGTGCTCAACCCGACCGTCGAACCGATCGGGGAATTGGGTGTCGACGCGTTCATCGATGCGTCGGGCGCACCGTCCGCCGTCGTCGACGGCCTCCGCGCGGTACGACCCGCCGGGACTGTGGTGCTCGTCGGCTCGGGCGCCGAGTCGATGGAGTTGCCGACGCAGCTGATCCAGAACCGGGAGCTGATGCTCACCGGGGTGTTCCGCTACGCGAACACGTGGCCGACGGCGATCGCGCTCGTCGAGTCGGGACGGGTGGACCTCGACTCGATGGTGACCGCGCGCTTCCCGTTGGAAAAGGCCGCCGAGGCCCTCGACTCCGACCGCACGCCGGGTAGCGTCAAGGCCGTGGTGGCGGTGTCATGAAGCTGACCAAGTCGACGCTGGCCCAGATCCCGATCGACAAGCCGAGCTATCACCGTGACGAGATCGCAATCGGCATAGT
>JAJKIB010000225.1 GCA_021154745.1 Mycobacterium sp. | reverse complement strand
TTGCCAGCCCGTTTGTTTCCGGCGCGTTTACTCCGGTTGCGGGTAGTGGTCGCGGGTATGACGGTATGACGGTGACACTGACCGAACCCACTGTGCAGACCGACGGCACCTACCGCGACCACATCGTCGCCGTGGAACCGGGCGGCAACGAATACATCGCCGAGGCGGACCGCCACGGCAAGCCCAGCCAGCTGTTCTGGACCTGGACATCGCCGAATCTGGAGTTCGCGACGATCTTCGTCGGCGTGCTGGCCGTCGCCGTCTTCGGCATGAACTTCTGGCAGGCGGTGGTCGGCATCGTCATCGGCACCGGCCTGGGCGCAGTCGCCCACTACTTCCTGTCCGCACGCGGCCCACTGCACGGGGTACCACAAATGGTGCTGGGCCGACTTGCGTTCGGGTTCAAGGGAAATGCGCTGCCCGCCGTACTGATGGCGGTGACCGCCGGGGTCGGCTGGTTCGCCACCAACAGCGTCAGCGGCGCCTATGCGCTGGCCACGCTGTTCGGGGTCGCGCCACTGCTCGGGCTGGTCATTATCGTGCTGCTGCAGACCGGCCTCGCGTTCTTCGGGCATAACCTGGTGCAGGCGTTCGAGCGCTTGACGTTTCCAGTGCTCGCGGTGATCTTCGCGATCGCGTCGGTCGTCATCCTGTCGAAGTCGCACTTCGGGGCGCCCGCAGGTGTCGGCGGTGTCGGTGGCCTGGGCGGATTCCTGCTGACCGTCGGCACTGCATTCGGCTACGCCGCCGGATGGACGCCCTACGCCGCGGACTACACGCGCTACCTGCCCGCGACGGTGTCGACCGCCCGCACCGGTTTCTTCGCGGCCGCCGGGCTGTTCTTGTCCTGCGTGTTCCTGGAGGTCGTCGGCGCCGCGTCGGTCACCATCGGCGGCGACTCGCTGGGCAACCCGACCGCGGCGTTCACCAGCCAACTCGCCTCGCCGCTGGCCAAGGCGACGCTGCTGGCCATCGCGATCGGTGCCATCGCGGCCAACTCCATCAATATCTATTCGGGCGCAATGGCTTTCGTGACGCTGGGTATCAAGCTGCCCCACCACATCGCCAGGGCCCTGGTCACCGTGTTCTTCGGCGTGGCGGGGTTCCTGGTGGCCTGGTGGGCGCTGCCCGACGCCGCGCAGAGCTACGAGGCGTTTCTTCTCATCATCGCGTACTGGATCGGGCCGTGGCTGGGCGTGATGTTCGCCGACCAATACCTGCGTCAAGGCCAGGCTGTTGCCGTATTCCTCTACGACCGCGCCTACGCGAACTGGAATGGGCTGCTGTCGTTTGTGCTCGGACTCGTGGTGTCGGTGGCGTTGTTCTCGAACCAGGAGAAGTTCGTCGGCTGGGTGGCCAAGGCGTATCCGCAACTCGGCGACGTCACGTTCTTCGTCGGGTTCCTGCTGTCCGGTGCGGCCTATCTGGTCCTGTGCCGGTCGAAGATCGCCGCGGAGCGGGTCACCGTCTAGATGGATGCCGCCGCGATGCTCGAGGTCGCCTACGAGGAGGCCCGAAAAGGCTTGGCGGAGGGCGGCATTCCGATCGGCGCCGCGTTGTTCAGCGCCGACGGTGTGTTGCTGGGGCGCGGTCACAACCGGCGGGTCCAGGATGACGACCCGTCGCTGCACGCCGAAACCGACGCGTTCCGAGCGGCCGGTCGGCAACGCGACTACCGGTCAACGGTGATGGTCACAACGCTGTCGCCGTGCTGGTACTGCAGCGGGCTGGTGCGACAGTTCAACATCGGGGCCGTGGTGATCGGGGAGAGCCGTACCTTTACGGGCGGGCACGACTGGCTGGCCGAACACGGCGTGTCGGTCACCGTCCTCGACGACGATCGGTGCGTGACAATGATGGCCGAGTTCATTGCCGCGCATCCCGACTTGTGGAACGAGGATATCGGGCGATGAGCGCTTGCGCGAAGAGCATTGGGAGGGTGAGTGAGTGATTGCGACCGTTGACATCTCGCACTGGCACGAGGGCGGTGCGACGGCCGAGAGAGTCGCTGCCGCTGTCGATGAGGGGCTGCAGCGTGCGGGCTTCGTTCTCGTTACCGGTCACGGTATCGACCCCGCGCTGGCGCAAGGTGTGCGCGCCGCCGCGCGAGAGTTCTTCGCCCTGCCGGACGCCGTCAAGCAGCGCTACTCGGTTCCGGTCGCAGGGCACGGTTGGCTTGCACCCGGAGTCGAGGCTAATGCCTACGCCGAAGGCACCGAGACGCCGCCGGATCTCAAGGAGAGCTACAGCCTTGGCGCCGAAACCTCGACCGGAGACCCCGAGGTCGACCGCATCTGGTTTGCGCCCAACGTCTGGCCCGACGAGGTTCCATCACTGCAGCCGTTGATCAACGAATACACCGCCGCGATGCGCCGGTTGGCCGACGATCTGCTGGCCCTGTTCGCCTATGCGCTTGGGCTGCCGGAGAATCCGTTCGCGTCGTTGGCCAGCCGGCCGACCTGGACGATGAACATCAACCACTACCCGCCGATGAGTGTGGTCGGCGAACCCGAGCCCGACCAGTACCGCATCGGCCCGCACACCGACTTCGGCACGGTGACGATCCTCGACCGTGAGCCCGGAGCCGGCGGCCTCCAGGTGTATTCGGACGCCGATGGCTGGCGCGATGCGCCGTACGACCCCGACGCGCTGACCGTGAACATCGGTGACTTGTTGGAGTACTGGAGCGGACGGCGCTGGCCGTCGGGCCGGCATCGCGTGCTGCCACCCCAACCACATGCGGCCGAGGAGGATCTGGTCTCGCTGATCTACTTCTACGAGGCCAACCACGACGCCGTGGTCACCCCGCTGGCGCCACCGATCGGGCGGGTGTCGGGGTTGGAGCCGGTGACGTCGTCGACGTTTATCAAGGAGCGGCTCGACGCCATCACCATCGGCTGATTGCGTCTGCCACAATGGCCGCCATGCGCGTCTACCTGGGCTCTGACCACGCGGGCTTCGAACTCAAGCAGGCCATCATCGAGCACCTTCGCAACGCCGGCCACGAGCCGATCGACTGCGGGGCCTACGTCTACGACGCGGAGGACGACTACCCGGCATTCTGCATCGCCGCCGCAGAGAAGACCGTCGCCGATCCGGGAAGTCTTGGCATCGTGATCGGTGGCTCCGGCAACGGCGAGCAGATCGCCGCCAACAAGGTTCCCGGTGTTCGCTGCGCGCTGGCATGGAGCGTGGAGACCGCGACGTTGGCCCGCGAGCACAACAACGCTCAGGTGATGGGCATCGGCGGCCGCATGCACACCGTCGAGCAAGCGTTCGAGATCATCGACGCGTTCCTGGGTGCCCAGTGGTCGAAAGCCGAACGGCACCAACGCCGTATCGACATCATGTCCGAATACGAACGCACCCACGTCGCGCCGTCTCTGCCCGACGCCCCGTCCTGATCAGATGCCCGAAGGCCACACGCTGCACCGGCTGGCCCGGCTGCATCAGCGCCGGTTCGGCCGCGCCCCGGTGATGGTGTCGAGTCCGCAGGGCAGGTTCGTCGACGGCGCCGCCTCGGTCAGCGGGCGAGTCCTGAAGAAGGCCACCGCCTGGGGCAAGCACCTGTTCCACCACTACGAAGGCGGCCGCGTCGTGCATGTGCACTTGGGTCTGTACGGCACCTTCACCGAGGTGCCGATACCGATGCCGCTGCCGGTCGGCCAGGTACGGATGCGGATGATCGGCACCGAGTACGGCACCGACCTGCGGGGACCGACGGTGTGCGAGGTGATCGAAGAGCCCGAGATACTCGACGTGATAGCCAGACTCGGGCCCGACCCGCTGCGCCGCGACGCCGACGGCGGGCTGGCCTGGGCGCGAATCGCTAAGTCCCGCAGGCCTATCGGTGCACTGCTGATGGATCAGACGGTGATCGCCGGGGTCGGCAATGTGTACCGCAACGAACTGCTGTACCGGCACCACATCGACCCGTACCGTACGGGCACGAATATCGGCGAGGCCGAATTCGACGCGATGTGGACCGACCTTGTCGAGCTGATGAAGGTCGGCTTCCGACGCGGCAAGATCATCGTCGTCCGGCCCGAGGACGACGACGGCTTCCCGTCGTACGCGCCCGGCCGGCCACGCACCTATGTGTACCGAAGGGCGGCGGAGCCGTGTCGAGTGTGCGGCACCACCATCCGCACCGCGGAGCTCGAGGGCCGCAACGTGTTCTGGTGTCCGACCTGCCAGAAGTAGGGCAGCCGTGCGTCGGGCTCGTCGTCGGCACCGCATTTGCAGTTGCGAGGATCAGACGCCTTCGACAAAGACCAGGCGCCGCGTCAGCGCCCGGTCCCGGAAGGCCAGCGCCTTGGCGTAGTCCTCCGACGAGTACCACCGGTGCAAAGTGTCCATGTCGGGAAACTCGAGAATGACGAGCCGTCGTTTCGACGGCCAATCTCCTTCGGCCGCTTCGGGAAGCGCGGCCCTGACGAGGTAGCGCCCACCGTGCTGCTCGATGGATGCCCGCGCCAATTCGCGGTACTGCTGAAAGCTCTCCTCGTCGAGTACCTCGACTTCGGAGATGACGTATGCGGCCATCGATTACTAGAAGCCGCCGAAGTCGCCGCCGCCGAAATCTCCGCCGCCGTCCCAGCCTCCGGCGTCCCAGCCACCGCCGTCACCGCTGTACCCGTCGAAGCCGCTAGCGTCGGCACCTCCGCCGTCCATGCCGCCGGCGTCGGCACCGCCGTCCTGCCCGGCCGCGAATCCGTCGGAATAGCCGTCGCCGTAGCCACTCTCGAAGCCCTGCGCGCCGTAATCAACGCCGTGCATGCCGGAGAACATCGCGTCGAACAACAGCACCGATCCCAGCCCCCACGCACCGGCCACCAGCGCCGGTTTCCACCACGGCTCCGAATACCAGCCCGCAGGGACGGGACGGCCGGCGATGCGTCCACCGGGGTAGTAGTTCGGGGTGCGCCCCGACGGCGTCGGTGACGCCTCGATTTCGCGGCCCTCGAAGTTGATTCGCCTGTCCTCGGTCACGGTGCCCGCCGACCGCTGCCCGGACAGCGACTCCAATTCCGGCCCCGGATCCATGCCCATCGCGGTGCGTGCGGCTCGCACGTAATACAGCCCTTCGATGGCGCTTTCCTTGGCCAGCGCGGCCTGTCGCGCGGTGGTGGCCTGATCGATCTGTGACGACGCCGCGGTGTAGCGCTCGGACGCGTCGGCCATCGCCTGCTTCGAGGCGTCGTCTGTGCCCGTCAGGTTGAGTACCTGCCCGCCGAGCCGTTCGATGAGCCGACGGGCATCGGCCTTTGCGTCGGCCAGTGAGGCCGCGCTGCGCCTGCCCGATGCCTTCGATGAGCTGTACACGGCCAACGCGATGGCGGCGATGACCACGATGATTAGGACAAGCAAGACGCCGTTCATGGCGTCCAGCGTACCGACAGGAAACCGCCGGTTTAGGGCTGCGAATCAGTCCCGAATTACGCCCAGAGTGGAGTAGACCGCGTCGGAGAGCGCCACGCCATGAACCGCACCCACCTGTGGCCGTTTTCAGGGTTCGTTGCCAGCCCGTTCAGGTCGGCAGGGAGGCGGTGCGTCCAACAGACGCTCCAGGACGGCACTGGTCTGCAGGGCCAGCGTCCTGCGAATGTGACAGGCCGCGTCGCCCTCGTCGCCCTTGTCGGGATGGGCAAAGTATTCGGTGTGCGCCGATCCGCGTTTGAACCGTTCGGACTTGTTGCCCAACACTTCGATGTCGCGGATGCCCGGACCGAACAGCGGGCGTAGTGCTCCGCCGAACCAGTCGCCGCGCAGCTCGCCGCGAATCACCGGAAACCAGAGGTTCGTCCAGCGCGTGACCGCGAAAGGGGATTGGGATCCGAGCACCTGGCGCGCTCCGCTGTGGCGCCATCGATAGTTCACCGGGGGCTGCCGCCCTTCGCTCTCGACGGGCAGCGTCTCGCTGCGCGGTGGACAGCGGACCAGGGCGCCCCGACGAACCAGTTCGTCCATCAGTTCGTGGCGTCGCGCCCGGTCGGACGTCTTGAATCCATCGAAGAGTCCGGGGCGGGTGACCAACAAGTCCGCGAGGGCCATTGGTGTGCCCACTGTGACGAAATCTGTTATGCGCCAGGGATTCCCCTGCCGACGAAGGTCTTGCCACAAGGCGAACTGGAGGTCTTGGAAGTCATCCAGCGCACCGTCAGCACCGGAGTCGGCGATGAGCCGGTCGGCGGCCTTTTCGAGCCCATCCAGGGATTTGAGGCGGATCGGACGGGGCATCCTCGGGCCATTGGGCGGCCCTGCGTGCAGTTCGTGCGTCTGCGCCCACAACGAAGTCAGCGCGTCGTAAGAGATGTAGGCGCCGAGGCTGTGAGCCACCACGACGATGCGCGAATACCGGCCATCATGCAGCGCATGCAATAGGTCGACCAAGCCGCCGCGAATGGCTCGACGTGCTGCATAGGAGTGCGGCGAC
>JAJKIB010000224.1 GCA_021154745.1 Mycobacterium sp. | reverse complement strand
CGAAGTCCGTCTCCGTCAGGTCGTCGAAGACGTCGACCGCGAGCCCGAGCGACGCGGCGACGACCTGCGCCGTCTCGACGGCGCGCGGCAGCGGCGAGCTCACGACCGCTGCGACGGTGCCGAACTCCCGCGCGGCCAGCAGCGCCGCCTGCTCGCGTCCGCGGGGCTCGAGCGGCAAGTCGTTGCGGCCGGAGAACCGTCCGGCCGCCGAATGCTCGGTGGCGGCATGGCGGAGGAGGACGAGTCGAGTGCGCGCCGTCGTCGGTGGCGCCCAGCTGCCGGTTGCCGTGCCCGCCGCCGGTCAACCCGTGGTCGTGCCCGCCGCCGGTCCCCCCGTGGCCGTGCCCGCCGCCGCGCGTGCCGTTGCGGTACGCATCGGCTTGCCGGCAGCGCGATCCATCGCCTGGTTCGCCAACCGGTCGGCGTGCTTGTTGTGCTCGCGCGGCACCCACTCGAAGGTGACGGCCTCGAAGCGGCGGGAAAGCGCGGCGGCCTCGCGCGCGAGATCGCGTAGTCCGGGGCTCTTGACCTGGTAGACGCCGTTCATCTGCTGCACGAGCAGCTTGGAATCCAGCCGCACCCGAACCCGGCGCGCCCCGAGTTCCGCGGCCGCGCGCAGGCCGGCGATCAGGCCGCGATACTCGGCGACGTTGTTCGTCGCCTGGCCAATCGCCTCGGACCGCTCGGCCAGGACGGACCCGGTTGCCGGGTCGAACACTACGGCACCATAGCCGGCCGGGCCGGGATTGCCGCGTGAGCCGCCGTCGGCCTCGACCACGACCGACTCGGTCACCTCACAACCCCGACTCGGCGGTCCGGACCAGGATCGCGCGGCAGTTGTCGCAACGTACGACCTCGTCCGGGTCGGCGTGCCGGACCGCGGACAGCTCACTGCCGGACAGTTCGATGTGGCACGCCTCGCAGCGCCGTTGCCGCAGCAACGCCGCGCCGGTGCCGCTCTGCGTTCGCGCCCGCTCGTACAGAGCGAGCAGTTCGGCGGGCAGCTCACTGGCGATCGCCACCCGTTCCGGCTTGCGTCTTCCGGCGGCTTGGTCGATCTCGGCGAACGCGGCGTCGCGTTCGGACTCCAGCTTGCGCTGTTCGGCCGTCACGGCATCCAGGCGTTGGGTCGCGTCACGCAGGACGGCCTCGGCCTCCTCGACACGCTCCATGACGTCAAGCAGCTCGTCCTCGAGCGTCGATTGTCGCCGCGCGAGCGTGGCGATTTCGTGCTGCAGGCTGCCGAGCTCGCGAGCCGGCAATCCGCCGGCGTGCAGGCGCACCTCGTCGCGGGCCGCCCGTGCACGGACCGTCTCGACGTCGCTCTCCAACCGACGTTGCTCGGCGGCGATGTCGCCAACGCGCGTCTGCGCGTCGACGACATCGTTGTGCAGGTCGGCGGCCCGGCGCTGCGCATCGGCGAGCGCGGCAAGCTGCGCGAGGTTGCGGCGCCGGTGCGCGAGCTGGCCGAGCGCGGTGTCCGCGGCCTGCAGGTCGAGCAGCCGCAGCTGGGTGGCGGAGTCGGCTTTCACTGCGGGATCTGACTCGTTTCCGATGAAGACGGGACGTGGAGGGTCCACGGGTCGGTGACCTGGCGCGAGACCCGGAAGTCCACCGTAGTGCCGAACCGATCGCGCAACGCACCGGCCGCGGCGTCGAGCCACGGCGCTTCCGTGGCCCAGTGCCCGGCGTCGACGAGCGCCATGCCGGCAGCCCCTCGTTCGGTGACCGCCTCGACCGTCGCGTGGTGCTTGAGGTCGGCGGTCACAAACGCGTCAGCGCCGGCGCGGCTGGCCGACTCGGCGAGCGAGCCGCCGGAACCGCCACACACGGCGACCGTACGCACGGTGCGGCCCGGGTCGCCGGCAGCGCGGACGCCCCAAACGGTGGCCGGCAGCACCGCCGCCGCGTGCCGGACGAAGTCCGCGAGCGACATCGGCGCCGGCAGCCGGCCGACCCGGCCGCTACCTTGCCCGTCCGGCAGCGCGACCGTCGGCAGCAGGTCGAAGGCCGGTTCCTCGTACGGGTGCACCGCGCGCAAGGCTGCCAGCACCGCCGCCCGCACCGACGCGGGCACCACCATCTCGACCCGCGCCTCGGGCACCTGCTCGATGCTGCCCACCGCTCCGATAGCTGGCTGCGCACCGGACAGCGGCCGGAACGTCCCGGTACCCACTGTCGTCCAGGCACACCGCTCGTAGTCCCCGAGCCGGCCCGCCCCGGCGAGCGCGAGCGCGTCGATCAGCACCTGCGCGCCATCCTGTGGAACGAAGACGACGAGCTTGTCCAGCGCGGTTCGGACCGTAGGTCGCACCGGCTCCAGGTCGATGATCCCGAGCCGGTCGGCGAGCGCGTCGGAGACCCCCGGCCGCGCGGCGTCTGCGTTCGTGTGCGCCACGTAGTGCGCGACGCCGGCCCGGATCATCCGGTGGACCAGCCGACCCTTCTGGTCGTCGGCCGGAACGCCGTGCACGCCGGAGAGCAGCAACGGGTGGTGGGTGAGCAGCAGTTGAGCGGAGCCGTCGACCGCCTCGGTGACAGTGTCGGGTACTGCGTCGACCGCGAGCACGACCCGGTCCACCGATTCGTCCCGGTCCCCGCAAACCAGCCCGATGGTGTCCCAGGACTCGGCGAGCCGCGGGTCGAACCACTCCTCCAAGGCCGCGATCAGATCGCCGAGACGGGGCACGTCGCGAACCTACCGCGCGGCGGGGATGCGGGCCGCCGGTTCGCGTAGCCTTGCGGGTGCCGACCGCGGGAGGAGACAGATGCTGTTCTTTGACGGTGCACTCGCCCTCGTGGCGTTCGCGGTCTGGATCTTCTGCCTCATCGACGTGATCACGACGCCTGAAGGCCAGTGCCGCAACCTGCCCAAGCTCGTCTGGTTGCTGCTCGTCATCGTGCTCGCGGACGTCGGTTCGATCGCCTGGTTGCTCGCGGGGCGCAATTGGAACAGCCGTCTCGCGGACGTACCGGACAAGGCCGGCCGCGGCCGCCGGCCCTCGGCGGGGGCGACCAATCCGGACGACGACGAGGAATTCCTTGCCGAGCTCCGGGTGCGCGCCGAGGAGCAGCGCCGGCAGGCCAGGGACGCACAGCAGCGCGGCGAGGAACCGCCCGCACCAAGCTGACACTGTCGGTCGCTGCTCGTAGGGTCAGAGCATGGCCGTTCCCGACGATGAAAAGGCGCCGCGCTACGTGCGTCCCGGCGCACCCGCGGCGGTCGACGCTGCCCCGGCCAGCGCGGACCCGAACGACAGCAATGACCAGCGCGGATGACCATCCTGCTCGTCCCCGGCCTGTGGCTCGACGGTTCCTCGTGGCAGAGCGTCATCCCCGGCCTGGAGCAGGCGGGTCATCGCGCGGTCCCGATCACCCTGCCCGGTATGGACAGCAAGGACGCCGAGCGCGCGAGCGTCACGCTCGCTGACCACGTCCGCGCGGTCGTTGCGGCCATCGACGCGGCGGATGGCGAGGTCGTGGTCGTCGGACATTCCGCCGGCGCCGGGATCGCCTGGGCCGCGGTGGACGCCCGTCCGGATCGCGTGAGCCGGGCGATCCTGGTCGGGGGCTTCCCCACGGAGGACGGGGCGGCCATTGCCGACGGCTTCCCTGCCCAGAACGGCGAGGTGCCCTTCCCCGACTGGGCTGTGTTCGAGGACGCGGACCTCGCCGGACTGGACGACGCGGCCCGCGACCGGTTCCGTGAGCGCGCCCTGCCGTCGCCCGAGCAGGTGGTCTGCGGCGTACAGCGGCTCGCCGACGAGCGCCGCTACCGGGTGCCGGTCACCGCGATCTGCACGGAGTACACCTGTCGGATGCTCCGCGAGTGGATCGCGAATGATCTTGCGCCGGTGCACGAGTTCCCGAAGATCCGCGATGTCAACTATGTGGACCTCACCACCGGCCACTGGCCGCAGTTCACCCGGCCGGGCGACTTGGCGACGGCCATCGTCATCAGCATCCACGCCCCGGCCAACCGCGCCATCGACGACCAGGGCCGACCAGAACCACCGTTGGACGGTGACGAGATCGCGAATCTGCTCGGCTTCCTCGAGTACCAGCGCGCCACGCTGGCCTGGAAGTGCCGCGGGCTCGACTCGGGCGGCCTACAGGCGACCACGGCCGCGTCGTCCATGACGCTCGGCGGCATGCTGAAGCACCTGGCGTACGTCGAGCAGAGCTGGTTCTCCGGCTCGCTGCACGGGCACGACCGGCAGCCGCCGTTCGACACCGTCGACTGGGCGGCGGATCGGGACTGGGACTGGCATTCGGCCGCCGACGACTCGGCAGAGGAGCTGTTCCGAACCTGGACGGACGCGGTCGTCCGCGCCCGGGCGATGGTCGAGGAAGCGCTGCGCGCCGGCGGACTCGAGCAGAAGGCCAAACGCACGTGGCCCGACGGGAGCGCCCCGAGCCTGCGCTGGATTCTCGCCCACATGATCGAGGAGTACGCGCGCCACAACGGGCACGCGGACTTGCTGCGCGAGTCGGTGGACGGGCAGACCGGCGAGTAATCCGGGCAGCGACGTGACCGATCAGATCCCACCCAGCCGCTTGTCCGCGGCAAGCGGCGCCGAGGAATGGCGGGTTCCGGCTCCGGCCGCGGCATCCGGCTGCTGGCAGTCGTCGTCAGGCACGGCTGCCGGGTCGGCGGCCACGCTCGCGGTCTCGGTTCGCGCGGGGCGCGGCTGAGGGCAGGTCGGTCGAGCCCAGCGCGGAGCAGGTCGTCGTCGCTGGTGACCGGCCGGGATGCGCGCGTCGGCCTGATCGTGAGGTCATGGGCTGACCGGCCGCGCAGTACGACAGGACGACGGTCGCCATCGGCTCCCACTGACGGTGCTAGCGGTTGCCGTACTGCTCATCGGAAACGTGGTCGAGCCAGGTGACGACCTGTCCGCCTTCGTCCGCCTCCTGAATCGCGACGTGTGCCATGAATCGGTCGGACGTCGCGCCGTGCCAGTGCTCTTCACCGGGCTCGATGTAGATGACATCTCCAGGCCGGATCTCCTGAACGCCGCCGCTGCGGGTCGCCACTAGACCGATGCCGTCGGTGACGTAGAGCGTCTGACCCTTGGGGTGGTGGTGCCACGCGGTGCGCGCCCCGGGTGCGAAGCGCACATGGGCGCAGCCGACGGACGACTGATCGTCCGGGTTGCGGATGCCGTCGATGAAGACGGTGCCGGTGAAACTGTTGCTCGGTCCGGGGGCCGTTTGGCCCGAGCCTTGCGTGAATCTCATCCTGATTTCCTTCGTCTAGTTGTCTTTCACAGCTCCAGCAGCACCTTGATGGCTCGGCGCTCGTCCATCGCCTTGTAGCCCTCGGCTGCTTGGTCGAGCGGCAAGGTGAGGTCGAAGACCTTGCCGGGGTTGATCTCGCGATCCCAGATGAGCTGGATCAGTTCCGGTAGGAAGCGGCGAACCGGTGCAGGGCCGCCATGGATGTGCACACCAGCCCCGAACAGCACATCACCGGGGATGGCCACACCGTGAGAAACGCCGACGAATCCGACATGCCCACCAGGACGCGTGGCGTGGATGGCTTGCATCATCGCTTCCTGGGTACCGACGGCCTCGATGACGCTGTGCGCGCCGAGTCCGTCGGTGAGCTCCTTGACCTTGGCGACGCCGTCGTCACCGCGTTCCTGGACGATGTCGGTGGCTCCGAACTCGCGAGCCAGTTTCTGGCGATCAGTGTGGCGGCTGAACGCGATGATGCGATCGGCGCCGAGCTGCTTCGCGGCAAGGATGCCTAGCAGACCCACCGCCCCGTCACCGACGACGGCGACGGTCTTGCCCGGTCCTGCTTCGGCGGCGACGGCAGCGAACCAGCCGGTGCCGAGGACATCTGAGGCGGCCATCAGGGACGGGATGAGGTCCGGATCGGGCTGTCCGGGGGTGGCGACGAGCGTGCCGTCCGCCAGCGGGATGCGAGCCCGGTCGGACTGGGTACCGATCGTGCCCATCAGGACTCGGCGGACGCAATAGGCTTGGTAGCCCGCCTGGCCGATCTCGCAGGTGTTGTCGGAAGCCTAGAATGATCGGACGACGAAGTCGCCCACCTTGATGTGCTTGACCTCGGCGCCGATCTCTTCGACGACCCCGACGTACTCGTGTCCCATGACCTGGCGGTCGACTTCCTCCGCGCCGCGGTACGGCCAGAGGTCGGACCCGCAGATGCAAGTGGCCGACATGCGGATGATGGCGTCCGTCGGCTCGACGATCCTGGGATCGGCGTGCTCCTCGACTTCGATGTCACCAGGTTTGATCATGACTACCTGACGCACGTTGTTCTCCTTCGTTAGTTCCTTCTGCGGCGGCCGTCAGACGGCTGATCCTCCACGGGCACTGACTACTGCCGAAGCGCAGTCTGGGCGGCGAGCGCTGAGACGGCCGCGCAGTGGTCAGCAGGCTGTCGCGCAGGCAGGCCATGGACCTGGTCGAGCTGGCCAGCCGTGCTGCGAAGGACGGCGATGTGCAGAAGCGCGTCGGAGAGTTCCATCTGCCAGTCCTGTCGATTCGGATACGGTCCATCCACTTACCTCCCCACTGTAGCAAATAAGCGGACATAGCGAATCCGCTTTGGGCTAGTACCGGGTCGATGACGCGCCCGCTGCGCCGCGATGCGGAACGGAATCGACAACGTTTGCTCGCGGCCGCGAGCGAGCTGTTCGCCGAACATGGGCTGGCTGTCACGCTGAACGACATCGCGCACCGCGCGGGCGTGGGTGTTGGGACGGCGTACCGCCGCTTCTCGAACAAGGAAGAAGTCATCGACGCGCTGTTCGAACAGCGCCTGCAAGACCTCGCCGATGTCGCACAGGTAGCTGTCGATGAGCCAGACGCCTGGAACGGACTACTGAGCTTCTTGGAGCGCGCGCTCCACATGAGGTACGGCGACCGCGGCCTCAGCGAGATCATGAGCAATCCAGCGCTCGGTGATGCGCGGGTCGCCGAGGCCCGCGACCGTATCGCGCCGATGATCACGGCCGTCGTCGAAAAGGCCAAGCAGCAGGGTGTCGTGCGGTCCGACCTCGATCAGTCCGACGTGATCTTCATCCAGCACGCGCTGTCGGCGATCATCGAGAGCACCCGCTCGATCGTGCCGGACGCCTACCGGCGATATCTGACGTTCTTTCTGGATGGCATCCGGACTGATCGCCAGACCTTGACGCCGCTGCCGGTGCGGGCGCTCAGTGCAGCGGAAACGCACCGTGCGATGACGCGCAAGCGACGAGACAACGATGTCTGACCTCAGCCCGCCCGTAACCGGCCGACAGCCGTCTTGCCGATGCCATAGTGATCGGCGATGTTTCGAGTAGGCATGCCAGCCTCGTAATCCCTGCAAAGCTGGGCGACCTGATCGGGACTCAGCCGGCGACGGATAGTCCGCCGTTTGGGCGGTAGGGGACGGGACGCTTGACGGGCTTTACTTGAATCAATATGGCCCGTTCCGGGAGTTTCGAGTACCGACGTAGAAGCTCCACCACGCCAGATACCCAGATACCTCGACCGTCTTACGGGGAACCTGCTCGTCGGCCACCGATGCGCTCTTCAGGCCACCGTCGAGCTGCTTCTCACGCTCCTCAGATACGCACGGCAAACGCGGCCAGTTGATCGGTTCAGGTAGACGGCCAGGCTCGCTGTTCCGGCCAGGATCACGATGATCAGTGCCATCGGTACCGCTGTCCGGTCGCCGCCGAGTCCTGCCAGCGGAGCGACAACCCCGGCCAAGGACCACTGCAAGCCGCCCAGCAGCGCCGAGCCGGTCCCTGGATGCTCGGGCACCTCATTTGACGCGAGCGCGCCGGCGTTCGGGCCGACGAGGCCTTGGGCGCTCATTAGGACGAAGAAGCTCACGATCGCGACCCACAAAGGTGTACCGAACCACAGGCCGCCGATCAGTAGGGCTAGCCCCGCGGCCGTTGTTATCGCCAGTCCGACGGCGATCAGCCGCTGCGCTGGTACACGACCCGCGAGCCGCGCCGAGAGCAAAGTCGCTGCTGTCAAGCCGATGGCGTTCGCTGCGAAGTCGACCGAGTAAACGATTGGAGCCACGCCGTTCATTGACTCCAGGATGAAGGCCGATGTCGCAACATAGGCGAACGTGACACCCATCGAGACGGCGAAGGTGATCAAGAAGGCGACGAAGCGGCGGTGCCGTAAGACGGTTCCTATTGGGCGTGCCAAGGCGGCCAACCCCCCACTGTGACGGCGTTCCGGCGGCAGAGACTCTGGCACAGCGGCGAAGACCGCGAGGACCATGAAGGCGCTTAGGGCGGTGACAACCCAGAACGACAAGCGCCAGTGCCAGAGCTGCAGGATGACGCCGCCCATGAGCGGGCCGAGGATTGGCGCGATGCCGCTAACGCCAGCTACGAGGTTGAGGTTGCGCACCAGTCCGGCGCCGCTGGAACGATCGACGATGATCGACCGAGCGATCACCATTGCCCATCCCCCGCTGACGCCTTGCACCGCACGAGCGGCCAGCATGAAGCCGATCGAAGGCGCGAACGCGCAGGCCAACGATGCCGCGGTCAGTACCACCAAGGCAACCATCAGCGGCCGCCGCCGACCACGCGCGTCAGAGACCGGACCACCGAGGAGCTGACCGATCGCCATCCCGACGAAGAATGCGGTCAGGGTCAGCTGCACCATGGATGCGCTGGTCGACAGGTCATGTGCGACGGCAGGAAAGGCCGGCACGTACATGTCTGTCGCCAGTGGCGCGATACCGGTAACAAGCATGACAGCACCCAGGACCGCCCGACTCACCGTTGACGATGGTGCGGACCGTCCATCCGTAGCCGGCGGGATGGCCGTCTTGGACTGAAACGTCATGCCGTCTGTGTTGCTGCTGCCTGGTAATCGTCCTCGGCTACGTGATCGAGCCAGGTGACGACCTCGCCTTGCTCGTCGGCTTCCTGGATCGCCACATGTGCCATGAACCGCTGCGGTGTCGCTCCGTGCCAGTGCTCCTCGTTCGGCTCGATGTAGACCACGTCGCCGGGGCGGATCTCCTGTACGCCCTCGCGCGTGGCCACAAGTCCAATACCGTCGGTGACGTAAAGGGTTTGGCCCTTGGGGTGGTGGTGCCAGGCAGTGCGAGCTCCGGGCGTAAACCGCACGTGCGCGCAACCAACCGCGGACTGCTCGTCTGGGTTGCGGATCCCATCGATGTAGACGCTGCCCGTGAACCAGGCTTCCGGACCGGATCCGGTTTGATCAGCGCTTTGTGTGTACTTCATAGTCATTTTTCCTTTATCGTTCGCTAACTTTGATGAGGGCCTTGATGGCGCGACGCTCGTCCATCGCGGCGTAGGCCTCGGAGATGTGTTCGAGGTCGGTGGTGAGATCGAAGACCTTGCCCGGATTGATCGAGCCATCGAGCACCTGCTTGAGCAGCTCCGGCTGGTAAGCCCGCGCGCCGACGCACTCGAGGACGGCGTCTGCACCGAAGCCGCCGGTCAGCGCCAGTAATGAGGCCATGGTCTCGTCGGAGAAGTCTGATCCGGGAACCTTGACCAAGG
>JAJKIB010000223.1 GCA_021154745.1 Mycobacterium sp. | reverse complement strand
GGCCCGCGGGCTTGATCTCGTCAGGCCGCCTTCAGCTCGATCGTCACGTTGTTCTTCATCCCACCGCGCAGCTTGCTGAACAGACTGAACGTCTTGCCGATCAGCCCGTAGCGCTTACCGATCGCGTCGTATGTAGCGGCATTGGCCGACTTGTCCAGGATCGTTGCGGTGGCCTCGATCGGTTCGCCTTTCGGGTTGCCGCTTCTGTCGCACTCGGCGATGGTCACCCGCGGCGTGTTGCGGATCCGCTTGACCTTCCACGACGTCTCCTGCGTGATGACCATCAACCGATCACATTCGGGCGCCGCCCAGATGGCCGTCGGCTTTGGCCTGCCGTCCTTCGTGAACGTGGTCAGCAGGACGTACTCGGACTTGGCGATCTCGGCGAAGGTGATGGTCACGACCCCAACCTAGCCTTCGAGTTCGCCTTCCGTCTCGAGCAGCACCTGCCGCAAGCCGTCGAGGGTGGCTTGTTCCGGTTGCGCCCACATGCCCCGGCCTGCGGCTTCCAGCAGCCGCTCGGCCATGCCGTGCAGCGCCCAGGGATTCGATTCGGCCATGAACTTGCGGTTCTCGTCGTCGAGGACGTATTCCGCCGACAGCCGCTCATACATCCAGTCGGCCATCACCCCGGCGGTGGCGTCGTACCCGAACAGGTAGTCGACGGTGGCGGCCATTTCGAATGCGCCCTTGTAGCCGTGCCGTCGCATCGCTGTCATCCAGCGGGGATTGACGACGCGAGCACGGAACACGCGGGTCGTCTCCTCCGACAGCGTGCGGGTACGCACGGCGTCGGGCCGGGTGTTGTCGCCGATATAGGCGGCGGGCGACTGTCCGGTCAGCGCCCGCACGGTGGCGACCATGCCGCCGTGGTACTGGAAATAGTCATCGGAGTCGGCGATGTCGTGCTCTCGGGTGTCGGTGTTCTTCGCGGCCACCACGATCCGCCGGTATTGCCGGTTCATGTCGTCGGCGGCGGGCGCACCGTCCAGGCCTCGGCCGTACGCGAAGCCGCCCCACGCGGTGTAAACCTCGGCGAGGTCGGCGTCATCGCGCCAGTTGCGACTGTCGATCAGTTGCAGCAAGCCTGCGCCGTAGGTGCCCGGTTTCGACCCGAAAATTCTTGTGGTGGAGCGACGTTCATCACCATGGTCAGCAAGGTCTGCCTGCGCGTGCGCCCGGACGTAGTTGTCCACGGCAGGCTCGGGGAGGTTTGCAACGAGTTGCACGGCGTCGTCGAGCATCGTGACAACATGAGGGAAAGCGTCGCGGAAGAACCCAGAGATGCGGACGGTCACGTCGATGCGGGGCCTGCCGAGTTCGGCCAACGGGATCGGCTCCAGGCTCACCACCCGTCGCGACGCGTCGTCCCATATCGGCCGGACACCAAGCAGCGCAAGCACTTCGGCGATGTCATCTCCCGCGGTGCGCATCGCCGAGGTGCCCCACACCGACAGCCCGACCGACTGCGGCCAGCGGCCGTAGTCGGCGCGGTAGCGGGTCAGCAGCGAATCGGCCATCGCCACACCGGTTTCCCATGCCAGCCGGGATGGCACCGCCTTGGGGTCCACGGAGTAGAAGTTGCGGCCCGTTGGCAGCACGTTGACCAGTCCGCGCAGCGGTGAGCCGGACGGACCCGACGCGATGAATCGGCCTTCGAGCGCCCGCAGGATCTGGTCGATCTCCCCCGCCGTCTGGGCCAGTCGCGGCACCACCTCGGTTGCGGCGAAGCGCAGGATGTCCGCGACGACGGGATTGTCCGAGAGGGTGTCGACGGCTGCTGCCTCCCAACCGGTTTCCTGCAGCGCCGCTACCAGTTCGCGGGCACGTGCCTCGGCGGCGTCGACGTCGGTACGGTCGTCGCTGCCGTCCTCGGCCAGGCCCAGCGCCTGGCGCAGTCCCGGAACGGTCTGATCGCCGCCGAACAACTGCCGTGCGCGAAGAATGGCCAGTACGAGATCGAGTTCGGTGCTGCCCGTGGGCCTTTCGCCGAGAATGTGGAGGCCGTCGCGGATCTGGACATCCTTGATCTCGCACAGCCAGCCATCCACGTGGAGCAGCATGTCGTCGAAGGAGTCATCCTCGGGCCGTTCGGCCAGACCGAGATCGTGGTCCATCTTCGCCGCGCGCATCAGCGTCCAGATCTGCTGACGGATCGCGGGCAGCTTGCCGGGGTCGAGCGCGGCGATGGCGGCGTGCTCATCGAGCAGCTGCTCCAAACGCGCAATGTCGCCATAGGTTTCGGCCCGGGCCATCGGTGGAATGAGATGATCGACGAGCGTGGCGTGTGCCCGACGCTTGGCTTGGGTGCCCTCCCCCGGGTCGTTGACCAGAAACGGGTAGATCAGCGGCAGGTTGCCCAGTGCCGCGTCGGCGCCGCACGCCGCGGACATGCCAAGCGTCTTGCCCGGCAGCCACTCCAGGTTGCCGTGCTTGCCGAGATGTACGACGGCGTCCGCGCCGAACTCGGCGGCGATCCAGCGGTACGCGGCCAGATAGTGGTGGCTGGGCGGTAGGTCGGGGTCGTGGTAGATGGCGACCGGGTTCTCGCCGAACCCGCGCGGCGGCTGGACGATCAACACAATGTTGCCGGCCTGCAGGGCGGCGATGACGATTTCGCCGTCGGTATCTTGACTTCTGTCGACGAACAACTCTCCCGGCGGCGGACCCCAGTGCTTGACGACCGCGTCGGTGAGCCGCCGCGGCAGCGTGGCGAACCAATCTCGATAGTCCTTGGCGGGCAATCGGATCGGGTTGCCCGCCAGCTGCCCGTCGGTGAGCCAGTCCGGATCCTGGCCGCCGCGCTCGATCAGCGCGTGGATCAACGCGTCGCCGTCCTGGGCGTCCACGCCGGGAACATCGCCGATCTCATACCCCGCGTCACGCATCGCGCGCAGCAGCGCAACCGCGCTGGCCGGAGTGTCGAGCCCGACGGCATTGCCGATTCGGGCATGTTTGGTGGGGTATGCGGAGAACACCAGCGCTACCCGCTTGTCGACGGCCGAGATCGCGCGTAGCCGAGCATGTTTGACGGCCAGGCCGGCGACCCGGTCGCAGCGTTCCGCATCGGCGACATATGAGATCAGGCCCTCGTCGTCAATCTCCTTGAACGAGAACGGAACCGTGATGATGCGGCCGTCGAACTCCGGCACTGCGACCTGCGTGGCGACATCGAGCGGCGACATGCCGTCGTCGTTGTCCTGCCACTGTGCGCGCGAACTCGTCAGGCACAGGCCCTGCAGGATTGGGATGTCCAGCGCGGCGAGATGCGCCACGTTCCAACTGTCATCGTTGCCGCCGGCCGTGACGGTGGCAGGAGTGGCACCGCCTGCGGCCAGCACGGTGGTCACCATCGCGTCGGCGGTGGCGAGCACGTCCAGCAGCCCGGCATCGGCAGTGCGCAGCGACGCACAGAACACGGGCAGCGGCCGGCCGCCGGCCTCCTCGATGGCCCGGCAGAGCGCCTCGATGTAACCTGTATTGCCCGCCAGGTGCTGGGCGCGGTAGTAGAGCACCGCGATCGTCGGGCCGTCGCCGTCGCGTGCTGTCCGTTCGAGAATGCCCCAGATCGGCGTGGTCTCCGGCGACCCGAAGCCAAAGCCGGTCATCAACAGCGTGTCGCAGAGAAAGGCGTGCAGCTGCCGCAGATTTCCCACGCCGCCTTGGGCGAGATAGATGTGGGCCTGCAGTGCTACGCCGGCGGGCGTCGTGGAATGCCCCATCAGATCGGCGTCCGGTGACTGCTCACCGCTGACGACGACGGTCGGCACACCGCTTGCCACCACGGTGTCGATGCCGTCCTGCCAAGCTCGGTAGCCGCCAAGGATGCGCACGACGGCGATGTCGGCACCGGCCAGCAGCTCCTCGAGCTCGCCGTCGACCAGCCGTGACGGATTCGCCCACCGATAGCGCGTCCCGCTTGCGCGGGCGGTGATCAGATCCGTGTCGGAAGTCGACAGCAGCAGCACGGTGGGGTCTTGCACCCACCATTCGTACCGCACCGCCCGGTCAGGCGGTGCGGTCGGTGCTCAGCTGTCGTTACCCCAGCGGCCGTGCCACGTCTGGGGGTACGGCAGACCAAGGCCCGCGATCAGGACCAGTAGGAGCGCGCCGAATGCGAGTAGTGCGAACATCATCGTTCCTTTCGGACATTCGGTTACTGCACACGCGTGCAGTAACCAGAACCTAACGTCCTACCGGCGGGTATTGATGATGTTGTGTGGGACGGATCACTGGGTGCCGCGATGTGGCGACGGTCACATCAAACGATGCGCACGTCGAAATGTGCGGACTTCTGCTCTCGGCCAGCCAAACCGTTTACGCCGAAGCCATGGCGTGTCGGAATGGAAACGTGACTGAATTCTTCGACGTGGTGAAACTGGGCGCCAACATCGGTGCCCGCATTGACGGTGTACGGCTGGCAGGCGACCTCGGCGCCGAGACCGTCGCGGCGATCAACGACGCGCTCCTTGAGCACAAGGTGATCTTCATCCGCGACCAGCACGGCCTGGATGACGACGGCCAGCTTGCGTTCGCAAGCAAGCTGGGGACACCGACGACCGCCCACCCGACGCTGTCTCGCGGCGCCTCCGTGCTGCCGATCGACTCGCGCTACGACAAAGCCAACAGCTGGCACACCGATGTCACGTTCGTCGATCGTGTCCCGAAAGCCTCTCTGCTGCGGGCTGTTTCGCTGCCCAGCTACGGCGGGACCACCACGTGGGCGTCCACCGAAGCGGCCTACGACCAGTTGCCGGGGCCGCTGCGCGCGCTCACCGAGAACCTGTGGGCGGTGCACACCAATCAATACGACTACGCCGCCGACTACGACGGCCGGCACGAAGATCTGGCCGAAACGCAGCGCGAATACCGCCAGGAATTCGTCTCCGACTACTACGAGACGGAACACCCTGTGGTGCGGGTGCACCCCGAAACCGGTAAGCGCGTGCTGCTCCTTGGCCACTTCGTCAAACAGTTCGTGGGGCTGAGCCCAACCGAGTCGGCGACCTTGTTCGGTCTGCTTCAAGCGCGGATCACCAAGCTGGAGAACACCATTCGCTGGACATGGCAGGCGGGAGATCTGGCGATCTGGGACAACCGCGCGACCCAGCACTATGCCGTCGCGGACTACGACGACCAGTACCGGCGGCTCAACCGCGTCACGCTGGCCGGAGACATCCCGGTCGACGTTCACGGCCAGCACAGCCGTGCCGTCGCCGGTGATGCCTCACTGTATTCCGACGTGGTCAGTCCCATCGCGCTGGCGAGCTGATCGCCGTCAGAGCCTGTCCATTTCGCGCGACATCAACGCGTTCTCGAGCCAAACATGCCGTTTCGGGTGAACCGGTTTCGGCGGCTTCGCTGCGCTTGCCAGCCAACTGCCGACCGCCAACGCGACGGCGTGAACGGCGTCGCTGAACCGACGGGTCTTCGCCGGAGGTAGTGCCACCGCTGCAGCCGTGCTGAACAGCACCTGCTGTTCGGTGATCAGCGCCTGCGTGTCGGTCGAGGTCGGCACCGAGGCAACCGGCGACGTCTCGCGTCGCGGCTCGGCCTCGGGGCTATATTTCGTTGCCATATCAGTCATTTGAGTGCTCCCACCCTGTGTTCTCTGGTGTCCGGCTGACCCCGAACCCCTGTGGTGAAAAATTAACGCTGCTGACGGCATATCTCACGCGTAGACAAGTACCTGTATATCTGGTTAATTCACGAAGCCCTACGCAGGTGGCGAACGGAATACTCATACAGCGGCGTTGACGTGGGGATTGTGCGAAGCATCGCCCTCAGAGGCTGCCCCAGCGCCGGGGCGACGCCCCACCCAGCAACGTTTGACTGACTTCTGGGCACCGCTCAGAGCCTCAACATCTCCCGCGCCATGCGGGAATCGTCAAGAAAGCCATCGCGAGGTGGGTAGTGCTGTCGCTTCGGCCGGACCTCGTTGCCGGACCTTACGAATGCCGCCCCGATAACGCGCACTGCCTCGATCCAGAGTCGGCCGGTCTTCGCCGGCTGCGACGGCACTGCCGCCGCAGTGGCGAACAGCACCTGCTGTTCGGTGATCAAGACGGGCGTGCGAGGCGACACCTCGGCGACGTCGGCAGGCTGCTCGATCACGTCCGGCGGGGCGCCGAATGGCGCTAGTAATTCAGACATTTCAGTTTCTCCCTTTGTCAGTTGACGCTCCTGGCCGGTGGGCCCCGGCCGTTGGATGAGACAAAGTTACGAGTGGTAATTAGCAATCCTCCTGAGTAGAGAAGTACCTGTTTATTCCGAGTGATTACGTACTCATGCCGATTTGGCAAAGCCCTGTTGCGCCTCTTTCTTGGCATATGCGCGCTTTCAGCAACGCCGACGTGACGCGTGGTCGCCCCACATCCGAGCGCGCCGTACGGTGATCTGGTGGCCAGAACTCGCGATCGCGACGCCTGCCCCGGTGCACTGCAGCTGCACCGGGCGGCAGACGGCGCCCTGGCGCGCGTGCGGTTACCGGGCGGCGCGATCGCGCCCCGACAACTGGAGGCACTTGCTCACGCTGCGACGCGGTTCGGCTCGCCCGCGATGGAGCTCACGTCGCGCGGCAACATCCAACTGCGGGCCATCACCGACACCGCCGCGGTTGCCGAAATCATCGCCGCGGCAGGCTTGTTGCCTTCGCAAACTCATGAGCGGGTTCGCAACATCGTCGCGTCCCCGCTGTCCGGCCGGTTCGGCGGAGCGACCGACATCCGCGGACTGGTCACCGAATTAGACGAGGCGATCCAAGCCAAACCAGAGCTGGCCGAGCTGCCGGGCAGGTTCATGTTCGGCGTCGACGACGGCCGCGGCGACATCTCGGGGCTCGCCGCCGATGCCGGCGCACACTTCCTCGACGAGGCGACGGCTGCCCTGCTGCTGGCCGGCCGCGATACCGGCGTACGGCTGAACCGGACCGACGTCGTGCCCGCACTCATCGCGGTCGCAACCCAGTTCGTCGCCAAACGCGGAAAGGCTTGGCGGATAGTCGAATTGGCCGACACCGCACCGGTGCTCGACACTTTCGCGCCCAGCACCGAACCGGGGGCGACGTGGGCACCGGAGATGCGCCCACCGGTCGGCTGGATGACGCAGGACGACGGACGCATCGCGCTCGGGGCCGCGGTGCCGCTGGGCGTGTTGCAGGCGAGGGTCGCGGAGTACCTCGCGGCGATCACCGCGCCGATGGTGATCACGCCATGGCGCTCGGTGCTGATCTGTGACCTCGACGAGGGCGTCGCCGATGTGGCCTTGCGGGTGCTGGCCCCGATGGGTTTGGTGTTCGACGACAACTCCCCATGGCTCTCGGTCAGCGCCTGCACCGGCAGCCCCGGCTGTGAACATTCGGCGGCCGACGTACGCGCGGACGCCACGGCGGCGCTGGACGACCCCGCCGCGGATCACCGACACTTCGTCGGCTGCGAACGGGCGTGCGGCAGCCCACAGGTTGGTCAGGTGCTGATCGCCACGGCCGACGGGTATCAACCGCGCACTCGTTCGTAGTGGCGACGAGCGCGGTCACGATTTCCACAGTCGGCCGCGCTGCACCATCGGCGGTTATGCCGGTGGCTGCGATCCAGGAACAACCAACCGCACGCCGCGTCGTCACACGGCTTGACGCGACTCAACGGCATCTCAGTGAGCAGCGCGACGGCGTCGGCGGCCAGTCGGTCGACCGGGCTGCGCATCGTCACCTCTCGGTCTGCCCATGCCACTTCGTCGTCGACGGCTCGAAGTTCCCTGTGCCGTAGCGCGCTCACATACGCCGTGGTGATCGCGGCCAATGCCGATGGTTCGTCGCCGGTGAACAGCTCGTGCAGTGATTCCCGCAGAAGCTTGGCGCGCACCACCGCGCGCTGCGCCCCTGCCGGGTCGGACCGCATCGCGCCGATGAGGGTCTCCGATTCGGCCGCTGACACCACCCCCACATGACGGCACCAGCCCACCACGTCGGTGTAGTCCGCGAGGTAGTCGATGCGGCGCGCGGCATCTCCGCGCCAGGCGACCGTGTTGACGAAGTCGATCACGGTGTGCCCGCCGCGCAGGTCCAGCTCACCAGCGGCGGAAGCCATACGACGATTCTAACAGGAAAAATTCAGTTTACCTGTTAGGTGCTGTGGCAACTCTGTTGTCGATGACCACAATCGACCGAACCCGCATGGCACCCGTTGGACTGACGATTGGCGCCGTAAGCCTGTCGGCGTCGGCCGCGCTGCTCGGTGTGGCCGCCACCACGCCGGCGACGGCTACCGTCGCACGATGCTCGTTGGCCGTTCCCGTCGTCGCCGCGTTGGGCGTAATGGAGCGCAGGCGCAGCGGTGGGCTCGATATCGGCGAGTACGCGTGGGCGATATTGTGCGGCGTCTTTTTCGCGGCCGACATGCTGTGGTGGACGCAAGCCATCCCCGAGGTGGGCGCGGGGCTGTCGACCGTGCTGGTCAACACTCAGGTCGCGATCGTGCCCTTACTTGCGTGGCTGATCGATCGCGAGCCCATTCCCCGGCGGTTCCTCTGGGCGCTGCCCGCCATCCTGGCCGGCGTGCTGTTGGCCGGCGGCATTTTCGAACACGGTGTCAGCGGCACCAACCCGACAATGGGCACGGTCCATGCGGTCGTGGCGGCGGCGTGTTACTCCGGCTTTCTATTCCTGCTGCGCCGCGGCGGTCGCGGCGGTCGGCCACTGCAGACGTATGGCGTTGTGCTGGTCTCCGCTGCGGCGGTCGCCGTAGCGGTCGGGCTGGTGGGCGATGACCTTGACGTCACGCCTGGCTGGTCGACGGCCGGATGGTTGATCCTGGTCACGATCACCGGCCAATTGCTCGGTTGGATGCTCGTCGCGTTCTACACCCCGAAGCTGCCCAGCGAGGTCAGCTCCGCGCTGCTGATGCTGATGCCGGTCGGCGCGATTGTCCTCGGCGCGTTGATTCTCGCCGAGCGGCCCTCGGCGCTGCAGTTGGTGGGTTGCGCAGTGGTGCTGGTCGCAAGCTACGCAGGAACCGCCCGCCGCTAGTGTGAGCGGGTGCTGGACTACATCCGCGACGCGGCCGAGATCTATCGGCAGTCGTTCGCGACGATCCGCGCTGAGGCGGACCTGACGCGGTTCCCCGATGACGTCGCGCGCGTGGTGGTGCGGCTGATCCACACCTGCGGGCAGGTCGACGTCGCCGAGCACATCGCGTTCAGCGATGACGTCGTCGCGAAGACTCACGCTGCACTGGCCGCCGGCGCGCCGGTGTTGTGCGATTCGTCGATGGTGGCGGCCGGCATCACCAAGTCCCGGCTGCCGGCCGACAACGAGGTCATCTCCCTGGTCGCCGACACCAGGGCGGCCGCTCTGGCGTCGCGCACCGGCACTACCCGATCAGCGGCCGCGGTTGACCTGTGGGCGGATCGGCTCGGTGGCGCCGTGCTGGCCATCGGCAACGCGCCGACCGCATTGTTCCGGCTGCTGGAGCTTGTCGACGAGGGTGCGCCGACCCCGGCCGCGGTGTTGGGCGGACCGGTCGGTTTCGTCGGCTCGGCGCAATCGAAACAGGAGCTGATCGACCGGCCCCGAGGCATGGCTTATCTGGTGGTGCAGGGCCGCCGCGGGGGCAGCGCGATGGCCGCCGCCGCCGTGAATTCGATGGCGAGCGACCGGGAATGAGCAGGGGCACGCTGTGGGGTGTCGGGCTCGGGCCCGGCGATCCCGAACTGGTTACGGTCAAGGCGGCCAGGGTGATCGCAGAGGCCGACGTCGTCGCATACCACAGCGCCCGTCACGGCCGCAGCATCGCGCGTGGCATCGCCGAACCGTACCTTCGTCCGGACCAGATCGAGGAGCACCTGGTCTACCCGGTCACCACCGAGACCAGCGACCATCCGGGCGGCTACGCCGGCGCGATAGACGATTTCTACCGCGAGTCCGCCGACCGCATCGCCGCGCACCTCGACGCCGGCCGCAACGTGGCCCTGCTGGCCGAGGGCGATCCGCTGTTCTACAGCTCCTACATGCACATGCACACCCGGCTGACGGAACGGTTCGACGCCGTCATCGTCCCCGGTGTGACGTCGGTGAGCGCTGCATCGGCGGCGACGGGCACCCCGCTGGTGCAGGGCGACGAGGTGCTCACCATCCTGCCCGGTACGTTGCCCGTCGACGAACTCAAGCGCAGGCTCGCCGACACCGACGCCGCCGTGGTACTCAAGCTGGGCCGATCGTATCCCGCTGTGCGAGAAGCGCTTTCGTCGGCCGGACGACTGGATGACACGTTCTACGTGGAACGTGCCAGCACCCCGCGTCAGCGAGTGATGCCTGCGGGCGAGGTCGACGAAGACTCGGTGCCGTACTTCTCATTGGCGATGCTCCCAGGCGCTGTGCGACGCGATGCGCCGATGGGCAGTGTGGCGGTGGTGGGCCTGGGTCCCGGCGACTCCGATTGGATGACGCCGCAAAGCCGCCGCGAGCTGGCCGCTGCCAGCGACCTCATCGGCTACGGCCTGTATCTCGACCGCATCGCGACCCGTGACGGTCAGCGCTGCCACCCCAGTGACAACACCGACGAGCCTGCCCGTGCCCGGCTGCCGTGCACGCTGGCGCAACAAGGCCGCGCGGTCGCGGTGGTGTCCTCCGGCGATCCGGGCGTTTTCGCGATGGCGACGGCCGTGTTGGAGGAGGCCAAGCAATGGCCGGGTGTGGACGTCCGGGTGATCCCGGCGATGACGGCCGCGCAGGCCGTCGCCAGCCGGGTCGGCGCCCCGCTGGGCCACGACTACGCGGTCATCTCGCTGTCCGACCGGCTCAAGCCATGGGAGGTCAT